>JBKCVM010000142.1:0-3081 GCA_046317855.1 Oligoflexia bacterium | reverse complement strand
GTACTTGCTGCGCTAGCTCAAACCTTCTGCGTATGCCCTGCAAGTTAACTCGAAACATTTCTGCGACCTGATAAGCAGTCGGGCTGTGAGAAAACCCTAACTCAAACAGCAGCGACCATACGCCATGCTGCCAAAATGCATAGTCTTCAAATGTGCCGTCGGCAGGGTACATGACTTCGGTCGAGTTTCCGATACGGTATCGGCTTTCAAGAGTCGCTGCACTGGCTAGCTTCATGAAGTCGCTATCGTAGGGAGTGGACAGATCGTGGGTGCTGATTCCCCACGGCCAGACCACTGCAGGATAGTAAGTATGCAAAGTCGCCGATGCGACGATCTGCTGTTTTTCAAGAAATGCGGCAAGTGCCTGAGTGGATCTGAGCGTGAACGGTCCTTGAGTTCCGCACGGGCTAGGGTAGTTGCGATTGGGATCCCAAGAGCGACCTTGGGCCTCCTCATTGCGTCGCCGGCGATCGTAGCCACCGACGTTTAGGACCGGAATCAAGAAGATCGTTTGCCCGTCAATGGGTTTGAGGGCCAGTTCCTGGGCAAACGCCAGCGCTACTTCGGTGGAGCCGTATTCGTTTCCGTGGTGAGTGGCGACGACTAAGTTGTGAATCGGTCCCCGGCCCAATTTTAGGCCTTGAATCATAGCCCCTGAATCTGAAAGCCCCAGGTCAAATAGGACTGCGTGCTCGGGGTGCTCTTGCGTGATGCGTCGCATCTCGTTGGTCACATCAGCATAGGTACGAGTCAAACTGGCATGCGAGTTTGATGCAAAGCTAAGAAGCCAGAGGCTCCAAACTGAAGCGGTGCGCAAAACGCACAAAAGACTGGCTAGGCTTTTACTCAGAGCATTAAGTGCACGTAGATTCATGTCTTCATTAGAAGTGTGATTGGTTCAAACCGCAACCTGCAATCTTAGAACTTGCAGCTCAGGTGGGCCTATGATGCTTTCTTGTCAGTTGTTTTGCAGTGATTTGGCACTGAAGAGGGGGGCTCTATGAAAGTGCGATTTTCTGGTGTTCATTTTGTGTTACCGTGCACTGTTGCGCTGGGTTTGATGTCTGCGTCTGCTCATGCGCTCACTCAGGCCTCTCAGTATTCATTTGAGCTTCGTGTCAACGCGGATCGGCCCACTTGCACAGAGCAAAAAGCGCTGGTTCAGCAGTCGATTTTAAATTCTGGCGAGGCTCTCGGTAAAGAACTCAAGGACGTTCGAGTTCACTGCTTGGCAGCTTTTTCTGAAGGCGCGTATCTCATGTCGGTGAGCTATCAGGTAAAGGGTGCCTCGCATGTCTACACGGCTCATTGGGGTAGCGGAAATCTTAGTTTCGACGCAGGAACTGAGCGAGGGATTTTTTCGTCAGGGCAGGAATGCCGCGAAGCCGCCCGGGATGAAGTGTTGGCCTATGAGCGACTGACGGGTCTAGAGGCGCGCTTTTGGGCTTGTACTCCGCAGGAGCGCGGTAGCGGAACACTTTTGAGTGTCACTGGATTTGGAATTCCGAAGTCGCGTTTGCAGATGCTGGAGTTTCGCGACCGGATGTTCTCGGACTCCGGGATGACTGCTCAAGAGCAGGGATTCTTAAGGGGGTATCTGGCTTCGGAGGGGGCCGAGATGCGCAGCTCTCAGGGTGGGAGATTTCTGTATTTTTCTCCCAAGCAAGTTTGGGTCAATTTTCGGACCCTAGCCGTTTTTAAAGACCCCGCGCATTGCTCGGAGCAACTGGCTGATGCTGGAGAAATTTTTAATGGGAGACCCTACCTTGCTAGCTGCGTGGACTCAGAGTTGCGCGGCCTTTTTGCGGGCTATCAGTTGGTCAGAAATGATTACAGTGTGAGAACCCCCAAGTATTCGAGCTATGAAGAATGCCGCGTTTTTTTGCCTGAAGTAAAAGCGGCTGTGCGCGCCCTTAATCCTTCAGGTTTTCTTGGTGGTATCTGCGCTCCGGAGTCTGGAGGCACAGGTCGGTTTGAGGCCTCACTCTGGGCTAAGCTCTAATGAGGCGAGTCTAAAATCGCAGTGACACACCTAAAAACGGAGTGATGTCGTCTGTTGCCTCAGTTGCACCGAGGTTAGCACCCAGGTCAAAGCGCACATGCTCGCCCACGGGTAAGATGATGCCGCCGTCGATGGTAGCTACCCAGGGCGCGCCGTCGAGCGCTTGGCTGAAGAGCTCAATGTAGCCTTCAAGTCCCCAGGCAAGGTCGTGGGCTGCGGTAAAAGAAGAAATGAACTGGTTCTTGAAGCCGCGACCTGAGGGGTTTGGGATTTTGTCGAGTTGGAACATCATTCCGATGCCAAAGTCACCCGGAGCATCAAAGGCCACGGGGACGATCAGGCCACCCGTAAATTTTGATTCGCCAAAAACGGGATCCTGTGTGGGGAGAATCACGTAGGGCATGAGGGCAATCGATGGACCGCCCTCATTGCCAAAAAGATTCTGCTTAAATCGGAGGGTCGTGTTGCCCACTCCAGTGTTGGTGCCCTGTCTCACGTGGCTGGGGATCACGACCTGAAGATCCGAATGGTTGGTGATGCCTGCCTTGAGATTCATCAAGTTGTAAGTGGTCGAAACTGTCTCGCCATTGTTTCGAGTGAAAACAATGAGATCCGTTTCTATCTGAAAATGGCCAGCATCGACTGTGATCGGACTTTCGGTGCGATCCGGGCGATCGGTGATAAACTCCCGCATCTTGTTCTTAGGGGTGGGATTGAACAAATGATACTGCGACTTGTCGTGAGAGGGCTGGTTCTCCGCCTGACCAAAAGCCTGAGAAGCTTGCGGGAAAAGGTAAAAAAGAACAACGAGCGCAAACCTGAGGAAATTCAGCATGAACCCGGGATAGCTTTGCAGAGCAAAAAATCAAAGATGAATTTGACGCTTTGCAACAGCTAGCGCTGCTTCTTTGATCGTTTCTGCCAAAGTGGGGTGCGCGTGCGAGCTCCGGGCGATGTCGTCCGACGTTGCACCAAATTCCATCATGGCCACCCCCTCGGCAATCAGATCGCCTGCATTGGGCCCCACGATGTGAATGCCTAGCACACGGTCGGTGGTGCCATGCGCGATGATTTTGACC
>JBKCVM010000141.1:0-8941 GCA_046317855.1 Oligoflexia bacterium | reverse complement strand
CAGTCTTCCAACCGAGTGACTTTGTCGCAGCTAGGCTAGACACCTACGGAATGGGACACTTTCGTAACGTCATGCGCGCGATTTCAAAGCCCGAGCTCTGGACCACTGATTGAACCGAGATCACGCGATTTTGCAGCGCTGCTCAAGAAGTTGACAACTTAACACCACAACGCTACGCCCCGCAGCATGAGCAAACACATTCGTCTCGGTGCGGTAGCCGCTGTCTTTGGAACGGGCCTCATCCTTGGGTACCCAGTTCCCTTAAATCTGGCTCACGCACAAGAGGCGCCGTCATTTGCAAACCCTGAGCTAAGAAAACCCCTCCAAGACCCAAAAGATGCCGATGCCAGGAGGCAGGAGCGCCTGGAAAGACTTCGCATCCTTTTAAAGATCAGGTTCGACGACCCCAGACTTTCGGATCTTGAGGCAGGCCGCAGCAGCCTAGGTTCCTCTGCTTCAAAAGTGCCAGGAAACTACGGCCCCAATGCCTACCCCATTCCACCGCTCGATGACCCGCGCGTTGGCGACGACATCATCATCAGAAACGGTGCAGGCTTTCAGCTCGATCGCGGATCCGATCGCTCCTTTACGTGGGATGCAGGCGTTTCCATTCCCTTCCATCGCACCGTAGAGCTCCGAGTCGACACCCATCCCATCGAGTATTGGAACCTAGGCCAAGAGTCCCAGAAAGATTGGGGCATCAATCAAGACAGCGGGCTGGGCTCAACCGACATCCTGATCGGCACCAAATTTAACCTGATCGAGGAAACTGAAAATCACCCTGCGGCGTCGCTCACTATCCTCACCCGCACGGCCACAAGCACGACTGAATACCGAAGGGGTTTTGATTCTGCTGGATATGGGTTCTTAATCACTGGCGGAAAACGCTGGATCGTGGACCCAGATAACTTTCTTTGTATCGAACGGATGGGTCTGGATGGTGGCATCGGCTTTTTGGCAGTGGATGCAAACCGAGACCCCACGGGAGTTAAACAGAGCGGACAGAATGACTTTGTATGGGCCGCTTTAAAGCTCAGTTGCTACTCTGAAAAATCAGTCTTGAGCGCGGGCGTACGCTCCGAAGTAGGATGGTTTGGGGAGGGCGATCGTCTGGTCGAAATGACCTGCGGCTACACACGGGCATGGAACAACTCCGTGAGTTGGTACGTGGAGGCGACCTGCGGCCTCACTCAAGATGCTCCGGACTTTACTGCTTCCACAGGCATCTTGTTGCACTTCAAATCACCGTGGCGCCGCAGGTAATCGGCTTGGTAATCAGCTTAACGACGGGCAAGCCCCCTGTCCGGTCGGAGTGATTCGTACTTTTCGGTAAGTGATCTCGCGCCCCGAAGCCGCCAGAAAAGACTCCTTGCGCACGCTCACCCACCCCTCGAGCTCAAGCAAATCCAAAAGCGATTCGTAGAGCCCTCGTTCGGTCCGAGGCTTCAATTCGCAGACCTGTTCGTAGAGCTTACCTGCTGACACACCCTCGCTCCCCGAAAGACTCGAGAGCACAAGCTTCACAATCGTTTTCTCTCTTCGCCCCAACATAGAAACACTTTCTTCTTTTGTTCGCAGACAGCGATCACACATTTCGCAGGGTCCCCGAGAATCCGTGTCCCCAAAGTAACTCAAAAAAAACTGCATTCGACAGCTGGGGTTCTTCACAAACTCGAGCATCTGATCCATCGCCATTCGGCGGTGAGCTCTTTGCGCCTCGTAAGTTTTTTGCCACTGTGGGCCGGACTCAGTAACTGCAAGCCTGCCTTGAGAATCGACACTGAGCGCTCCGTGGATCAGAAGTTTTTCGATGGCTTTCTCCGCATCGTCCCCCCTGAAGTCATCCAGTGCGCAAGCGCTAGCCGCGATCTTTCTGCGCAATTTCTCATGCGCCTTGGCAAGCTCAGAGACCTCCGGATAATCCCGCCCAAAAAAGAAGTCATGGGTCCGCTGATCCGCAAATGAGTGCATTAAAATGGCGCGAGACTGGAGTCCGTCACGCCCTGCTCGTCCGATTTCCTGATAATAACTTTCAACACTCCCAGAAAGCCCCGCATGGATCACCGTCCGAACATCCGATTTATCGATTCCCATCCCAAAAGCTACGGTCGCTACGATCACCTGCGTTTGCCCTGAAAGAAACGAAGCTTGCACCCGCTCACGGGTTTCAGCCTCAAGCCCCGCATGGTAACAAGCCACACGAAGGTGACTCTTCTTACGGCCTGCAAGCTTTTTGAAGCGCGCCGAAAGATCTTGTGTGATCTCTTCAGCGATCTTACGTGTCGGCGCATAAATAATGGCTGGAACACGCTCTCGGGACCCATCTTCAGACAGAATCTTAAAACTAGCCTCAGCGCGCTCCGGCACTGGAACCTCACGGACTTGGATGGCGATGTTGGTGCGCCTAAACCCTTGAATGAAACGCGCGCTTCCAGAGGCAATGCCCAGTTGCTTAACGATGTCCTCTTGAACTCGGCCGGTTGCCGTTGCAGTGAGTGCCACCACCGGAACCGGCCTGAGTCCTGCTAATCTCTCCCCCAACTTTCGATAATCTCGCCTAAAATCGTGCCCCCACTGCGAGATGCAGTGTGCCTCGTCGATAGCAATCAGCACGGGCCTATGCTTTTGCAGCATCTGGGTGAACCCGGGCACAGCCAGGCGCTCAGGCGCCACAAATAAAAAATCAAGCTCACCCTTGAGGTATCGCACACAGGCTGCGCGCTGAGCCTCACGTGTGCGGCCTGAGTGAATTTGCTCCACTTTGAATTTCTTTTGAGCCAGTTTCTCCACTTGATCGTCCATCAGAGCCACCAGCGGACTGATCACTAGAGTAGTACCCTGTAGGGCAATTCCGGGCACTTGGTAGCAGAGCGATTTTCCTGCTCCCGTGGGCATGACCACTAGGGCATCGCCCCCCTGGAGAACCGACTGGCAGACCTGCTCTTGCAGAGCACGAAACTCGTTGAATCCAAATCGAGTCTTTAGGATTTCTCGGAGCTCCATCCCAGACAGCCTAAAGCCGGACGCTAGATTTTTCAGGTAAATCTTTCAGTAAATATTGATGACGAGAGATTTCTTCTACGCTCCACACCAAGACCAGTCCCTTGAGTTCAAACGTTTCAGCATGACGATTGCACAGTGTGCTTGGCTTAAACCTCAACTCTAAGGAGACTCATAATGAAATCAAAACTCATGTTCTTGGGCCTTGCTGCGGCTCTCCATTTTTCATCAGCCTTGATCGCCCAGGCCACAGAAATTGACGCGGCGCCTGAACTCAACCCAGAGGCTCATCATGGATATCGCTACCGTGTCGACCTGGCGTGCTCGTTCGAAAATGGCGAGGATTGCAAAGCTTACGCTTCGATCTACACCAATCGCTCGATGTTCCCCACTGAACTGGGCGGAGGCGGAGGTGGTGGAGGTGGCAAAATCGTAGTGAATCACAACCGCATGGCCATCTTCTGCAAAGATCACGGAATGGTCTACGCTAACGCTGCTACCTCTTCCTGGCATCACAAGCACCTCGTCATCTCGAGCGCCAATGGAGGCCGACCCAGAATTGTGATTGACCGCACTATGCCGATTCAGCCTGGAGCCACTACAGACGGGCCTGAACTTCCGGCTGAGCTCTTGCTCCGCAACGGCAATGAAATCAACGGCACGTGTAAAGTCCGCATCAAGGATTTCTCGTAAGCGGTGAGCTCAAGTCCTGCAAAACCCATGAGCCGGCGCAGTCATTTTCCAAGTATTCCTGACTGCGCCGGCAATCTTTGAGTGGCCCAGACTTTGTATCCCTATTTTCTATGAAGAACCTCGCTCCGATTTTCATTGTGACTGCTCTCCTGTTTTCTGTCGCTATTGGGTGCGGAGAGTCGTCTGACTTGCTCGAGAATGCAGCCCAGCCAGCCCAAGTCCCTGAGCCCCTGGGCTGGGCTGAAGTGTTTCACAACCGCGATTGCGCAGCCGACATTTGCTTGCAGCAAGGCGGCCTACACGTGAGTGCAACTGGCAGCATTGGATATGGCCCGGCCACTGGCCCCGTGACTGACTCTGGTCGGATCCTCGAGCCCGAAGAAGCTGCCACTCTATTTTCAGCCGCCAACCGCGTGGCAGCGCAGAGTCTCCCTGGTACGTTATACTGCGACACCTGGAGTGATGCCCCAAAGGATGCCTCTGTCGTCGTTAGAATCACGCTAGGAACTCCAGACGAACCCCTTGCCTCCAGGCTCATCTATAGTCTTGACGCTCCATCACAAGAGCGCTGCACCCACGGCCTGGCCCAGACGGCACAGACGCTTTTCGAGGAGATGCAAAAACTCTCGCTCAAATACCTTCCTCAGTAGAGGCTTCTTGTGCAAAGTGAAGGAGCCATGAATCAGCCCTCAGGTCCGGACGCCGGACAGATTCAAAAACTCTTTGCGTCGATTAGCACCCGCTACGATTTTGCCAATCGAGTCTTAAGTCTTGGACTCGATCAGTGGTGGCGCAGACGGCTGATTCGTGGATGCCTAGAACGCACTCCCAGTCCGAGAGAGGTTCTTGACCTCGCTTGCGGGACTGGGGATGTCGCCTCTGCACTGCAAAAGATGACAGACTCTGTGACGGGTGGCGATCTATCCAAAGAAATGCTTGAGCAAGCTAAGGCAAAAAATCCACACGTCCGCTGGATCGAGCTCGATGCGACTCGACTTCCTTTTGAGAACCAGACGAGTGACCTGATCACCATCGCTTTTGGACTCAGAAACGTCAGTGATCCCGCTACCGCCATTCGTGAAATGTACCGCGTCCTCAGACCAGGAGGAGTGATCGGCATTCTTGAGTTTGGAAATCCAGGCAACTCTATCTTGGGAAGAATGATTCAGCTCATTAACCGAGCTTGGCTCAAAACCCTTGGAGGAAAAATCACAGGACACCCCTGGGCCTATCAGTATCTTTCAAAGAGCTCTGAAAACTTTCCTGGCCCAACTGAACTTGAGGCTCTCGCAACTCAAGCGATTTCGGAGGCGGCGCCTCCAGAGCTCTTTTCTCGTCCAAAGATCACCAGCAGAAGACTCTTTCCAGGAATCTGCTACACCCTCTTTATCTTCAAGCCTCACTCTGCCGCCACCGACTTGCACAAAAGCTACTGACTATAGAGGGTGCTGATATCCATGAAAATGAGCCAAGCTTTGACTTTGCCGTTTTTCATTCTGAAAACGTCGCAAAATGGAACAGTCAGAACTGAGCCATTCAAGCGAGTGTAGGTCACTTCACCTTCAACTACCCAGGAGCCCTCTCCTTCCCAAGTTTGGATCAACCTATGGGACAGGCCCCTGATCGAGCCAAAAAAACCAGCAACAGCCTTTTCTATCGCTTCTGGCCCAAGGACGCTTGGGGCATTTCCAAATCTAAATTCACCTTGGTCATCGAAAAGTCGGGCAAACCCTTTTGCATCTTTTGAGTCGATGGTCTGAAAAGCTTTCTCGATCCACTGGGGAGTATTCATGACTCTAAAATAGCCAAGCAGCCCACCCAGTTCAAGCCCCCTTGAACTGACAAAACTTCGACCTAACTAAAACGAGACCTGTGCGAGCTCCCCGCCCCCCGCTTCTGCTGATGAAGGTGCGAGTATTTGCTTTTTCTAGAGGGGCGTTCGGGACGGGAGCTTTCTTCTTTTTGAGCGGTGCGCTCCGAAAAAAGATCCGGAAACATGAGAGTTAAAAACCGGCCAGCAATTTCATCAGGAGCGAGATCCGAAATAGCATCACGCCATTCAAGTCCCATCAGCTCGACGGCGCGGTCATAGCGATTCTCATGACTGAATGCTTCGAGGATTTTTGAGATCTTCTTAGCAGCAATCTCTCGGCGACTCGGAATTCTACCTTCAACCATTCGACTGCGGGTCATTCGCTCGATCCGAGGAATCAACCCGCGGTGAGCTCCAGAGACAAGGCTCATGGCAAACCCAGACTTTCCGCTTCGAGCCGTTCGACCAATGCGATGCACATAGTTATCCAATTCTCGAGGAATCGAATAATTAATCACATGAGTGATGTCTTTGACGTCCAAACCTCGGGACGCCACATCGGTGCACAAAAGCATCGTGACTTTGCGCTCTCTGAAAGACTTCATCGTTCGCTCGCGGGCCGTCTGGTCCATATCCCCATGCAAGCAGTCAATCGCATAGCCGCGCTGACTTAAAAACTGGGCAACATCCATGAGCAGGGCTTTGGTCTGAAAGAAGACAAGACCATAGAAATCATCTGCTGCATCGACCAGCTTGCAGAGGACTTCGGGTTTATTCGACTCTTGGGTCACGTAAAAAATCTGCTCAATATTCTGTGGGAGCATCTCGGTGCGATTGATCTGCACTTGTGCAGGTCGGTGAAGATACTCGTCGGCCACGCTGCGCACTTCGGGACTCATGGTTGCCGAAAAAAGCCAGACGTTGGCCTGATTCTCTGGCACTGCACCCAGGATCGAGGTCAGATCCTCTTTGAATCCCATGGAGATCATTTCGTCAGCTTCGTCCAAGACCACCGTCTTCACTGCATTGAGGAGAAGCGTCCCACGCGAAAGATGATCGACTAGGCGTCCAGGTGTTCCAACCACGACTTGAGCCCCGCGCTTGAGTCCAAAAATCTGATCCCCGTATCCTGCTCCTCCGTACACTGGAAGGGCCTTGATTTTGAGGTGCTTGCCCATGAGCTCGATCTGGCCAGCCACTTGAATCGCAAGCTCTCGCGTTGGGCACAGCACGAGGGCCTGAACCTCCTTGAGAGCTGGATCGAGCCTCTCCAGTAGAGGAAGAGAAAAAGCTGCTGTCTTGCCGGTTCCGGTAGCGGCAAGCCCAATGAAGTCAGTGGGTTCACCCAGGAGGATGGGAAGTGCTTCTGCCTGAATTTGGCTTGGCTTAGAAAAACCAAGCTCAGTGATGGCCTGAAGAAGAGGGGGGCTGAGGTTCAGAGAGCTGAAATCGCCAACGGATGGTGCTGGCGGCTTAGGTGAAGATTTTTGCATTCGGGAGGGCTTAGCATAGCTTACTGAAACTGTCTGTTTTTATTTATGTGCACTCCTGGGGCTATTCTTGGCGTCTGTACTTGAACAGAATCGCCTCTACGGGCTGTCTGCTGACCCGCTTATAAGAATGCACTTCGCTTCCGGAGATCAGCAAGCTGCAACGGGTCCCCACCCTCACCACCCTCCCCGAATGGGCCACCTCAAGTTCCCCACGAAGAACGAAAACCAGACGCATGGCTCCCGGACTTTGCACTGTCCCAGCAAAAGGGGCCGCACCATCCAACTCAAGTACGAACACATCGATCTCGGCAAAGGGATCCGGGAGTAGCCTAATCAACCTTCCGCTCCCGAGTTGCTCACGAAAAACCGGCATTTCGTGCGCAGAAACCGAAGTCTGCTCGATTGCCGGTACAACCAGCAAATCCTCAGGCGTACAACGAAGCGCCTGGCTCAGCATCACCCAAGTGGTCGGAGTTGGATTTCCGATTCCGCTCTCCAAATGAGACAAAGTCGAAGCAGGCACCCCCGAGAGGCGGGAAAGGTACTGAAGCGAATAGCCCCGATGTTTGCGCAAACTCATGAGGTTGCGCGAAAAAACACGCTTCCAGTCAGCCTGAGAAAGCTCGCTCCGATCATTCCGGGAGGGCGGATTTTTCTTTACGGTTTTCACGGTCCCGATGCTCTTTAAGGGGGCGACCAAAATCAATGGTTTTCCGCCAACCTACGGCCACATGAGGTTCTTGCGATAAGGGCGTCCGCTCGCCCACTTGGGGGCGAGCATCCCTGAGGCTCTTGAGTAAAAGTCCCTGTTGATCTCGATGTTGATCTCGATGTTGATTTTTGTTGCTTGGCGCGGCCTGCAGGGAAACCATTCCCCACAGGCCGACAGCAATCAACCCACTCCACGCAAAAATCTTGGCTCGCTCGCCGATGCTCGTACCAGTAATCATGGCTCAGCTCCTAAAGACAGCAATGGGAGAACTCGACGGCATCCGGTCATCTTCGATCACCCAGCAGCTTGCCCCCTGGGACCAAGCTTTTTCTACCAAGTCGTCCAGAATATCGTCTGCACCTAAGCCGCCTGAACGGGGCAGAACGCGAACTTCTCCGCTCAGAGGATTCACCTCACCCCAGACCTCTCGCCTGGCAGAAGCAAACATGGCCATCACGCGCCCCTGTGCGACCCACTTTGCAGCAGTCGGCAGATGATCCGTAGCTAACCCACGGGCCTTGAGCCTAGCAAACGAGCGCGCCAATTCGTCTGGAAAAGGAGATTTTTTCTCATCGTCTGCAAAAGCCAGCAGTGGTTTGACGTGAAATGTCCGCGCAAGAACCGACTGCTGCACGGAGAGCTTGGGCTCGATCCACCAGGATAACCGCTTGGGCTCAATGAAGACGACCAACGTCCCGGCTGCCTCAACATCAATCTCTTTGGCCCAAGCCATGGAGAGCACTTCATGGATTGCCGGGTGCTGCACCCCCGCTTTTGCATGGTAGCTGGTCAGCACTGCCTCTAGATTTCCCTGCAACCTTCGCTGCCATTTTTTGCGACCCTTGGCTGCCCAGGTGCGTGAAAAGTGATAAACACTCACAAGCCAGTCGGATCCATCACGATCCACATATGCTCTGAGCTGTGACTTTTCGGTGAGCGGCCTGATCTCGAATTTTGCTTCTTTCATGTCCGTGTGACTCCTCTCTGTTCTTGAAAACAGTCTGGACAAAAAAAACTTGCCTCCCCCAATTTGCCGCAAACGATTGAATGAACTCCAATTTATTGGAATTCTATTTCGACTGAGGACACGGAAACTGTGGTAGCCTTGTGGGTAACTGACTCGTCGCCAATGTGTTTGGAGAATTCTCAGATGTTCTATGTCGTTTATAGTTTGAAGATTAACTCGTTCAGAGAAAAACAGTTTAAAAATGCATGGGCTGAAGTGACGCG
>JBKCVM010000140.1:0-9367 GCA_046317855.1 Oligoflexia bacterium | reverse complement strand
GGTGAGGATTCTGAATTGATCCTGAACCGGGCGCAGGTTCGAGCACCGGCAGGGGGGCGAGCGCGCTGGCGCTCTCGCCCCCAGCGCGTTGGGGGCGGCCGCTGGGGATTACTGTGGCGGCTAAGTGATCGCGCCGGCGCCGGATTTCTCTGTGAGATTCGAGTGAGTAGCGATTCGCGGAACGCTGGGTCGGCTGCTGCGAGCATCTCCACTACTTGTTGATAGCCATTGACCGGTACTGGCTTTTCTTCGTTCGTGGACGCCTCCATTGCTGAAAGATCAATGCTCGGGGAATTCGTACCGCGTGGATCTCGACTCAAGGCCATTTTTTGCTCCTTCTTTATCTTACCTTTTGTTTTTTGCCGCCAGGCCGCGCTCTGCGGATTTGGCCTGCTCTTGGAGGACCTGGGTCGAACGCTGGAGTTCGCTTCGTAGCTTTTCAAGCTGCTCTTCCGAGTGCTTCCGGTATTCATCCAGCTTTTGCTGGTAAGAATTCTTTACTCGCGAAAGTTCTCTTTCTTTCGCGGCGCGGGTTTCTTCGATCCGCGCATCACCATTTTCTTGGGTCTCTCGAAGGCGTTGATCCAGCCGTTCGGCCTCCAGTGAAATCTGAATTTCGTAATCTCGCTTCAGTTTTTCTGAACGCTGAGAGTGGTCTTCGATGAAGCGCTCGATTTCATCAGAGTGTTTTCCTTTGAGCTCCCTCATTTCGAGTTCATGCTTCTGCTCGGCTAGGGCCCGGTGGTTGCGCATCCGAATCTCATCGGTCGCATTGCCTTTCAGTTCTCCCAAGGACATCGATGACTCCCCACTCTTGAGTCTCGCATGAAGTACTCTCGCCGCCAGCCGGCAAAAAATGCCGGCATCCCTTGGAAAAAGTTCATATCGCCCCCTTGAGCGGTGTCTTGCTTCTCAAGCCAGGGGAGGTTAGTTTTTTGACATGCCTCAGGCTGACAAGACCTCCATTGAACTCGATTTGTTGGGAGAAAAGCTGACCGTAACGACCTCAGAGGATCCTGAGGTCGTGCAGGAGGTGGCCTTGCTTGTCCGTTCCCAGATTCAAGAATCTCGAAGAAGGCTTTCTCAGAAGAACGCGCAACCTTCTAAACAGAACATCCTGCTTCTGGCTTTGCTTGAGCTTGCTGAAGAGTACGTAAAAGCCAAGCGCCGGACGGCATTGCAGCGCAATAAGATCAGCGTCAAATTGGGTGAGGTTCGTTCTTTGCTCGACCGAGCCCAGGGCCGTGGCTAAGGCCACCTCTCGTCCCTCCGAACTCAGGCGCAGGCTCCAATCTTGGAGAAAAGGACTGAGTCACGATGAGAGGCAGGCTTTTTCCAGGGCCATCGACGCTCGCCTTTTGTCTGGGTTCTTGGCGCATCCCGAATGGACCGAGCCACGCCAGGGGCAACCCGTGATCTGGGGCGGTTATTGCCCCCTTCCGTGGGAGTGGGATCTTTCTGGCGTGTACCCATTCCTAAAACAGCGGGGAGTTCTCTTGGCGTTTCCTCGGACTATTTTCGACACTCACCAAATTTCATGGCACCTTGCGGACCCCGCGGAGGTGGACCACTGGGGCAATCATTTTCGTTTTTCATCGCTTAAAGAGCCCCATTCGCATCTTCCTCGAGTTGACCCAAGCCACCTTTACGGCGTAATCGTGCCCGGAGTCGCTTTCAGTATCCAGGGTGAGCGGATGGGAACAGGCGGCGGTTTTTATGACCGCTTTTTCAGTGACCACCCTCAAATCGTTCGGGTGGCTGTGGCGGCAGAGGCGCAGGTGTTTTCGGAGCTGTCGGGCCAAAGGCCAGACGAGCCCCGGATGCACTGGCTTTTCAGTGATCAGCGCGAGCTCAAGTTTGCCCAACCGGGTTAGAAAGTTTTTGTTTCGATGAAGATTCTGTACTTTGGTGATGTCTTTGGGAGGCCCGGGCGTAACGCCGTCAAGGCGGCGATGAAAAAGTGGGTGGAGCCCGAGGCAGTGGATTTTACCATCATCAACGGTGAGAACTTCTCACATGGATTTGGCATCCTGCCAGAGCAGGCCCAGGAGTTTTTTGACCTGGGCGTCGATGTCATCACCACCGGCAATCATGCCTGGGATCAAAAGCAGATCATTCCTTTTATGGCCACGAGCACGCGTCTGTTGCGTCCTGCCAATTATCCCGATCACCCGCGCTACAAGACCCCAGGCCGAGGATCCTGCGTCGTGCAATCCCGTCGAAATCCAAACCTCAAACTTGGAGTGATTCAAGTCATGGGGCGCGTTTTTATGCCGACGCTCGATTGCCCCTTTCGTGTAGCGGATGCTGAGTTAGAGCGGATGGAAAAAGTGGGAATCCAGTGCGTTTTTATTGATTTTCATGGTGAGGCGACTTCAGAAAAGCAGGCCTTTGCGCATTACATCGATGGTCGTGCTGGGGCAGTCGTCGGGAGTCACTCTCATGTTCAGACCGCAGACGAGAGGATCCTCGCAGGCGGTACCGCAGCAATCACTGATGTGGGAATGTGTGGCTGCTTCGACTCCGTCATTGGGGTCAAGAAGGAGCAGTCGATCCAAAAGTTTTTGACCCAACGGTCAATAAAATACGAACCCGCCGAGGGCCCTGGTGGTTACGGTGCTGTCCTTATCGAACTGGATCCTCAGTCTGGCAAGGCTCGCTCGATTCGCAGGATTCGGGAGACAGTGATTTAAGCCGCGAGAGAACTTTCTTGCATGACCCCGTGCCGCAGTTTCCGTCGTTGCATGCCCCTCCGCCGCATTGGGATGCCGATTCATACTGCCAAGGTCTCTGGACAGAATTGATGAGCTCAAGCGCTGCCTCTAAAGAGGGGAGTTCTTGGCTTCCTAGGAGATTTCCGGTCGTGTGCTGAAGCACAAAAGCAGTGTACGACCCGGGGGTGCCGTCGGGTCCTGAATTCAAGCTCACGCCTCCCATGAGCTCTTCGTCAATCAAGAAGCCTTTGAGATAGTTTTGAGGGGTCAGCAAGGGGTTGGCAGACATGAACTGAGTTAACCTGGGTCTTCACGGATTGAGTAGGTAAAAAGTGGGCTTGCCATTCGGCTCAGCTCAGACTAATTCCAAAGCAGTCAGTCGGTGGGCCTGTAGCTCAGTTGGTAGAGCGCGTGCTTTGCAAGCACGATGTCATCGGTTCGAATCCGTTCAGGTCCACCAAATCTAAAAAAAGCAGGTGGCATGCCCCTACTTCTGGCCCGACTTCTGCTGCTGCTTTTCTCTCTTTCTGAGTTTCTCTCTGAGAAGGGTGCCTTGGCTTCTACCCGGGACCTTCCTCAAGATCTCACCCGCGAGGTTCTTTCGGAGTCCGTCGCCACTGCTTTCGAGGTTTTTCCTACAAGAGCCCAAGATTTTTATCCCGTGTGGCTGGAGAAGTCCCCAAATGCTGAGAAATCAGTTCTACCTTCAGGTCTAAAAGTCAGCGTAGTTCCAGGTTCCATTCAGTGGGTTCGGATTTCAGGAAATCTGGTGCTTCCAAGGGGCCGCCTGCGCGTTGAGTTGCCTTCGGCCGATCGGATCACGCTCAAAACGGGGGGCTACATCGAGTCCGTCGAAGGGAGCAGTCTCGAAGTGCCCGTGGCTCTGCTTTCAATCGATGGATCTCAAGTTGAAGTCTCGATCAAAAAAGGATCCCAGACGACCCGGCATGCTTTTAGAATCGAGTCTCGAGCCCGGATGCAGCATCGGGCTTTCTGGGACTCCAGCTGCTCGCCCTTCGTGCCGCAAGTCACCCAATCCGGATCCGCTCAAAAAACAGAGTCCGCTGACGAATGGGCTGGGCAATGGGTTTATTTCAGCTGTCGAATGGTCAGGTCCGCGCTCAAAGGCAACGATCTTCCTAGCCTTGAGGTCTACGTGCATTGGGATGGAGCCCCTCTCCCTCTGAAGTTTCACAACGATCCGGTAGAGCCCATGGTCCCCGGAGTCTGGGTTTTTCGTTTGGGTCCGCAACGAACCCAGATCCAAGTTGAAAATGCTCGGGGTCAGAAGCTCGCAATCCAGTTTTCGGTTCCTCAGAAGTTGAGTTACGCCAGCCTGGGCCTTGGAGTCGGGCCGTATTCTTATTTTCGTGAGGACCCGGGATTTTTACTTTCTAGAGTTCAGCCTCTCACCACATTTTATGGCTCCTATTTTCTCACAGAGCATTCTCGGATGGTGTTCTTTGATGCCTATGCGCCCGGCCAGCGCTGGTATAACGATTTTGGCGTCTACTTTAACAATGAGACCAGTCGAGCCCTAGATGATCGTCTTTCAGTCAATGTGTTGCTGGGGTTTCATATCATTGGCTTTAGGGCAACCTCCGGTGTGGCTTTTCGGTTTGGGGTGCCGCAAGGGTTCGAGATGATTTTTAGAGACGCCTTCTTGCCGAGGTACTCAGCGAGCATTGGAGGGTTTTTCTACCCGCCCATTGGGGGTAAGTCCTATTACAACACTTGGATCCGCTACGGGACAGCTCAGCTTTTTGCTGAGATCAATTATATTCAGTGGTCGGAGTTGGGTCTTCAAGACGAACCCGTATTCACGCGCACCGTAGGTCTGTGCGTGGGTGCCCCGCTCCTTCTTTTTAAATAGATCGCCAGTTTGCTAATGTTTGAGCTGGTGTTGTTTGAGCTTCGTGTAGAGATGCGTCCTGTCCATTCCAAGTCGCTCCGCCAGAGCTGACATAGAAGAATAGGGTATTTCGAGCGCCTCTTGCAGGAGACGCTTTTCGTAGAGCAAAACTTGCTCATAAATCGAGCCCGACCCTTTTTGAGTCTTGTTGGAGTCTTTTAAAGTCTGGGCGCGAATTCTCTCGGGCAGGTCTCCGGTTTCGATGGTGGCCCCTTCTCCCATGGTCATCGCGTAGTCGATCACGTTCTGAAGTTCACGAATGTTTCCGGGCCACGGGTAGCTCTCCAGGAGCTGCAGGGCTTCTGGACTGATGGATGAAGGGGTGGCTCTTCCTTTTTGTCGCTCCAGAAAATGATGCGCCAAAATGGCGATATCCCCTGTTCGATCTCTTAATGGGGGCAGATGAATTGGAAGTACGTTGAGTCGCTGAAGCAGGTCAGGCTGGAACTTTCCTTGTCTTACGAGCGCCTCGAGATCCTGGTTGGTTGCGCAGACGATTCTAAAACTGAGCTTCTTGGGTCGGTCTGATCCTAAGCGAGTCACTTCTTTCTCTTGAAGGACTCGAAGTAGCTTCTGTTGAATGAGGACTGGCATATTGGCCAGTTCGTCAAAAAAGATCACGCCTCCATTCGCTTGTTCAAAAAGGCCTGGGCGGGACCGATCTGCTCCAGTGAAGGCGCCTTTTTCGTGACCAAAGAGAATCGATTCAGCAGTTCCCTCGGTGATGGTTGCTGAGTCCACACTGACAAAAGGGGCTGGATTACCGTTGGCTCGGGTGGGACGCAAAGTGCGCGCAGCCAGTTCTTTTCCGGTGCCTGTTTCTCCCCAGATGAGCACGGGCGCATCTGATTTCTTAAATTTTTCCAGCTTCTCCAGGAGTTGAAGGGTCGCTGGAGACTCACCTAAAATTTTTTCAAAGCGCGCCGAGCGTTGGATTTCGGCGATGGCTAAGTCTGCGATCTGGCGCTCCTGGGCCTGTTCAAGCAGTTTGCTAGAAACATGAAGGAGGTGGTCCGGGTCGCAGTCCTTTCGAACGTAATCCCAGGCTCCGCTTCGCAGGGCTCGCCTTACGGATTCAAAGTCACTCTGCCCGCTACACATCAGGACTGGCAGCTGCGGAAAATTCTCTTTGAGCCACGGTAAGAACTCCAGTCCTTCTTCTGGAGAGCGCATTTGAATATCCAACATCAATAAGTCGGGTTTATTTTTTTTTAATAGGACTCGAGCTTCTTCGGTATTTTTTGCCCACAGGGTGGAGTGTTTGCCCGAATTTTCGAGCACGAGTTTGCAGGCAAGTTGAAATGTCAAATCATCGTCGCAGATTATAATTTGGGCCATGGGTAATTCCGGTCCTCTTGTTTAGCAAAAAGCAAAAAACAGGCAATTCAGGGTATGCTCTAAGATCGATGGGCATGAAAAAACTTCTCATTGAGCTCGGCCTTACGGATCTTGAGCGACGTCGCATTGATGAAGCTCAGCCTTCCCTGAACTCCGCCGGATTCGACGACTTTGGGATGGATCCAGAGACCCTCAAGGCAACCCTTGCTGTGACTCGGTGGATCTACACTGATTATTTTCGAGTGAAAACCCGTGGAATTGAAAATGTTCCTCAGGGACGGGTTCTTCTGATCTCCAATCATGGGGGCCAGATCCCGATTGATGGATTATTGATCGGAATGGCCATGCTTTTGGAAGCTCGGCCGGCTCGCATGGTTCGTGGAATGATCGAGCGCTGGGTGCCAGGGGTGCCGTTCGTGAGTAGTCTTTTTGCCCGACTGGGCCAAACCGTTGGGGATGTTCGTAATTGCCGTGAGCTTCTGCAAAAAGACCAAGCAGTCCTCGTATTTCCAGAGGGAGTGCGGGGCAGCGGAAAAACCATTTTCAAGAGGTACCAACTCCAGCGTTTTGGTACCGGATTTATTCGGCTGGCGCTTGAGACCGGCACGCCTATTGTGCCGGTTGCAGTCGTTGGTTGTGAGGAAGCCTATCCGTCGATCCTGAACGTTAAGTGGTTGGCTCGGTGGGTGGGAGCTCCCTATATTCCGGTGACTCCTCTTTTTCCTTTTCTGGGCCCGATAGGTGCACTCCCACTTCCTACCGAAGTAACGGTCTCTTTTGGCCCGCCTTTGATCCCCAGAGGGGACCCTGACGGACCCGAGTCCGAGATTGAACTTGAGGCCAATGAAGTGAAGAGCAGAATCCAAGCCATGCTCGACGAACGAGTGGCTGAGCGGGGAAGTCGTTGGTTTGGAGGCAAGAAATGACGGCTTCGGTTGGCACCATCTTGGTCACCGGCGCCGCCGGAGGTTTGGCGGGCACGGTAGTGCGTCGACTTGCTGAGCGTTACCATTTGGTTGGGGCTGACCCGAGGCCTCTTCCTCGAGGTAAGGATTTTCCGGGAGAATTTCATGTCGTGGATTACACGCATCGAAAGATGGGGGAGATTTTTCGGTCCAAGAAAATAGACGTTTTGCTTCATCTCGGTAGGCTTCCAGTCTCTGCAAGGGTTCGCAGTGCTGAGCGTTATCAGACCAACGTACTGGGCACTAAAAATCTGCTTGAGCTGTGCCGCAAATACCGCGTCAAAAGGGTAGTTGTTCTCAGTACTTTTCACGTCTACGGCGCTCACTCAACGAACCCCGGACATTTGCTCGAAGAAGACCCGCTTCGAGCAAGTCAGAATTTTCCAGAGCTGCGAGACGCTGTTGAGATGGACCACATGGCGCGGATGTTTCTGCTTCAAAATTCCGGCACAGAAGTGGTGATTTTACGCCCCTCTAATATCGTTGGACCCACGATTCAAAATACGATCTCGCAACTCTTGAGGTCTGAGATCTGTCCGGTCCTGATGGGATATGATCCGCTCCTTCAGTTTATTTATGAGGCTGATCTTTCTCAGGCCATTGAGCTTTGCGTCGAGAAGCGTCTTGCTGGTGTTTACAATGTCTCGGGAGAAGGGGTGGTTTCGTATCGGAGGGCGGTCGAGCTTGCGGGTTCCCGATCGATCGCCGTGCCGCATTTCTTAGTTTATGGAGCTATGGGTGTCCTCTCTCGTTTGAGGCTGGGCCTTCCTAAGCACCTGGTTGATTTTTATCGTTACTCTGCAGTGATTTCTGACGATGCGTTCAGAAAAGACAGCGGTTACGCACCGCTATTCACTACTCAAGAGGCCTTGAGGAGTCTTCGTTCGGTTCGATCTGTTGTGGAACCCCTACATTCCCAGCCTTGAGCTGTGGGGATCTGCCGACACTCAAGGGGGCTCGACTAAAATGAAAAATGCCCGTCTTGTCGGAATTCCGGACACTTAGACACATTGCGCTAACATTGGCCCGACCCTTGCTGTCTGGGGCCTCGTTCTTAAATTTCAACACACTGAACGAGGAGACATAGGTATGAGGTCTTGTGAATCTAAACGCGTCATTCATCTTGCTTGCCAAGGAGACAGCACGGTTCTTTTGACTGGGCCTACCGGCACCGGTAAGTCGACGCTCGCACGCGAGATTCATGAGCGCAGCGCTCGTCGCAATAAGCCTTTTATTGTTATCAATCTTGCCACTCTCCATGAGGGGACTTTGGAATCAGAACTTTTTGGACGCGAGCGTGGAGCCTACACAGGTGCTGACTTCAAGCGCGTTGGTAAGATTGAGCTTGCACAGGGAGGCACCGTTTTTCTCGACGAGATTGCCGAGCTCCCTCTTCATCTTCAGGCTAGGCTTCTTGAGTTCATGCAGTCCAGGACCATTGCTCCCATGGGCTCAAATCGCCAAGTGAAGCTCGATGTCCGGATCATTGCAGCGACTCACCAGCCGCTCGCAAAAAGGGTGCGAGAGGGTAAGTTTAGAGAAGATCTTTTTCATCGTTTGCGAGTTCTTGAGGTGAACTGTCCGGGCTTGGCCTCTCTGTCGGATCAATTTGGAGAAATCGTGCACTCAATACTCACTGAATTGTCGTCTGAGCTCTCAAAAGAAATTCATCGGATTCATCCTGAAGTTGCCAATCGTCTGGAGGCTTACCCTTGGCCCGGAAATTACAGAGAGCTCCGCAATGTCTTGGAGTTTGCGATCCAGTCTTGTTCAGGTTCGGAGATTTTGTTGCAGGATCTTCCAGCGTGGTTCGTCGAAAGCAAGTCTGTGCCCCTCGATGCGCCTTTGCTTGGCGTGGCAGAATTTCGAATGGGTTCAAATTACTACGCTTTTAAGGCTGAGGCGGAGCGGACCTATCTTTTGACTGCGCTCACTCAGTTTGGCGGAAGCTTGAGTTTGACTGCCCGAAAAGTCGGGATGAATAAGACCACGCTGATTAGAAAAGTGAGGGAGCTAGGGATTCATCCTTCTGGCACGTCCGCCAAGCGAGGGTTGGGGGTCGTAGAGATTGCAGCCTAAAACCTTGGGTTTTGGCTCTGGGAGCGGGTTTTCATGCTCTTTTGGGTGGGTATTCAAGCCGCGGTTATTTTTTTCAGAAAAAGAGGTTGCAGCAAAAATGGAGCAAAGCTACATAGGCCCCTCCCGTGCATTGCGTGCGGACGTTCTTTGAAAAGTAGGGATGAATTTTTTGAATGAGAGAGTGGGCAATGGCAGCCTTCTTGGGCATTCAAAGCGAAGTTTGGTTCATAGCTGTCCAGACGGGTCTTTGATTGCATACAACCAAGTAGGTGATGTCGAAGCCTCGAATCCAATTCAATGAGTAATGCGACTCGAAAGAGTCGCGTACAATAGTTCAGAGCGAACTGATCTGGAGTCGT
>JBKCVM010000139.1:0-55750 GCA_046317855.1 Oligoflexia bacterium | reverse complement strand
TATAAAAGGCGGTCAAAATCGCAGTCAATCCGCCCAATACCCAAAGGATCCGAGATCCTTTTTGAGAAGAGAAGGTCAGCCAGAGGATCTCATCCTTGGAAAAGAACCCCGAAAACGGCGGAAGGCCACAAATGGCCAGCCAGGCAATGGTGAAGACCAAAAAGGTCTGGGGCATTTTTTTCTTAAGGCCTCCCATCTTAAAGATGTCCTTCTCCTCGTGCATTCCGTGAATCACGCTACCGGCGCCAAGAAACAGCAGCGCCTTGAAGAAGGCGTGAGTGATCACATGGAAAACGCCGGCGCCATAGCCGCCCACCCCGCAGGCTAGAAACATGTAACCCAGCTGGGAGACGGTCGAATATGCGAGCACCTTTTTTATATCGCTCTGAACCAAGGCAATCGTGGCAGCCAGAAAAGCTGTAAATGCCCCCACCACGGCCATGACCTGCATGGCCAGCGGTGCTGCGTCGTACAAGAAGTTAAGTCGCGCCACCAGGTACACTCCAGAGGTCACCATGGTCGCTGCGTGAATGAGGGCAGAAACCGGAGTCGGACCCGCCATCGCATCAGGTAACCAAACGTAGAGTGGAAACTGTGCCGATTTTCCCATACAGCCCACAAAAAGAAGCAGGCCAATCGCGGACAAGGTGGCCTCGCTGACGCCGGGCCCAAATGCGGATCGGATCGCAGCAAAGTCAAGCGTTTGGAACGTTGTAAAAATGAGAAACATTCCAAGCAAAAACCCAAGGTCACCAATACGATTGACAATAAATGCTTTTTTTCCTGCTGAGGCCTTCTGGTCGTCTGTGTACCAGTAGCCAATCAGGAGATAGCTACAGAGTCCCACGCCCTCCCAGCCCAAGAACAAAATGGGAAGAGAAGCTCCCATCACCAGCATGAGCATCGCAAAGCAGAAAAGATTCAAGTAACTGAAAAACTTTCCCGGGGACTCGTCGTGACTCATGTACCCGATCGAGTAGACATGTATCAAAAAGCCCACTCCACTGATCACTAATGTGAAGAGCGTGGACAAGGAATCGATCCGAAGGGTCATGGGCACCGACAAATCTCCCGCCTGGATCCAAGTAAAAAGGACCTGCTCAACTACTCGCTGATCCTCAGGAAGCCCATGCAGCTGAAAAAAAATCTTCAGGCTCACCAAGAACGACCCCAAAATCGCCAGCGATGCAATCGATCCGGTCACAGCCGACGATGCCTTGCGCCCACCGGGGCGTGACTGAACGAGCGCGTACCAAATACCGTTGATGCAGAAACCTAAGAGCGGAAAGAGCGGGATGAGAGCAAGCATTTGGATCAGTCCCTCAAGAGTTGGATTTCATCGGTATCCACGGTGCGGAGCGTACGATACAGGGCAATCACCAGCCCCAGCCCGACCGCCGACTCGGCGGCTGCCACAGTGATGATGAAGAAAACAGACATTTGTCCCGTCATGTCAGCAAGCTGGCGTGAAAAAGTGACATAAGTCAGGTTGACCGCATTGAGCATCAGCTCGATCGACATCAAAATGATGAGCACATTGCGACGCAAGAGCAGCCCATAAAGGCCTACTAAAAAAATCAAAGAACAGAACGACAGAACCACCCAGGGTTCAACGGGAGGCAGATGCATGGCCAGACCCCTTCTTGTTGTGACGCTTTGCGATTGCGACGGCGCCCACGATGCCCGCTAGCAGCAGCACCGAAGTGAGCTCAAACGGAAGCACATATTCAGAAAACATGAGCTCAGAAAGCACTTGGGTGTTTCCCCCGGCTCCCGCAACAGCCTCAGGAGTATACACTCCTGACCGAATCTCGACTGGGCTAGTGCGAAACACCCGAGTCATCAACGCAAACAGACCCAAAACCACTATCCCGGCCAGCGCCTTGAACCAAGTAGGCGTCCGCGCAATATCGAGCGACGGGACATCCGTGCTCAGCAGCATGATGACGAAAACAAAAAGCACCATGATCGCGCCCGCATAAACCAGCACCTGAAGCGTGGCGACCAAGTGAGCCCCGAGTAAGGCGTAAATTCCGGCAAAGGAGAAGAACACCAGAACCAAACTAAAGGCGCTCGAAACTGGGTTCTTTCGAAGAATCGTCAGCACTGAGAACGCCAGTGCAGACCCAGCAAAGAGATAAAAGGCCAATGGAGAAATCTCAGTCATTTATGCCCCCGCTGCTCCATGAGCTGCTTTTTGTCGTAAGCCTCGCGCTCAGCAAGACTCATTTCGTAGATGTTGCTGAGCTTAATGGCGTCTTTGGGGCAAGCCTCTTCGCACATTCCACAAAAACAGCAGCGCAGCACGTCGATCTCAAACTTTACCGGATACTTCTCTTTGTCGTCGCGCTCACCAGCTTCGATGTGGATACACTCTGCGGGACACACCGTTGGACAGAGCATGCAAGCCGTACAGTTCTCAACTCCGTTGACCGACTTGATGTAATGCATGCCTCTAAAGCGATCTGAATAGTTTCTACGCTCCTCGGGGTATGAGATCGTCACTGTCTTGCCAAAAATGGCCTGACGAAGCGTCATCAATAGACCTTTGACGATCTCAACAAGATATAGGCGCTGAAATAGGCCAGGTTTTGACTTTACGAGCATAGTTCAGATCACCCCGTAATAAATAAGGACTCCGGTCACGAAAATATTCACTAGCGCAAGAGGCAGCATGACCCTCCAGCCCAAGTCCATGAGTTGGTCATACCGAAAACGCGGGATCGTCCACCGAACCCAAACGTACATCCAAAGAAAGAACGCTGTCTTGATTACGAAAGACCCGATCTCAAGCGCCACACGAACAAGTTCAGCGCCTGTTCCGACCAGAGAAAACTCCTGAACCAACCAAGCCTGGAGCGCCGGAAAACCCGGAAACATCTGCCAGCCACCAAAAAAGAGCGTCACCGTCAGAGCAGCGGCTACGGCCATGTTGATGTACTCGGCCATCATGAACAGCGCAAAGTACATCGAGCCGTACTCCAGGTGATAACCCGCAACGATCTCGGATTCGCCCTCCGGAAGGTCAAACGGAAGTCGATTCGTCTCGGCATAGGCCGACGTCAAGAAGATGATAAAACCCAGCGGCTGTACAAAGAAACCCCACTTAGGAATCGTCACCGGACCGAGCTGAGCCAACGCTTGGCCCTGTTGCCGGACAATTTCGTTGAGGCTCACGCTCGAAAAGATCATCAAAATCCCAATGACCGAAAGACCAAGAGCAAGCTCGTAGCTGATCATCTGGGCCGAACTGCGCAGAGACCCCAAGAGAGAAAATTTATTGTTCGAAGCCCACCCGGCCATGATGATCCCGTAGACGCCAAGCGAAGCGACCGAAAAAATGTAGAGCAAGCCCACATTGAGATCAGCGATTTGAAACTTGATCTGAATTCCGCCAATCGTGATGTCACTGCCGAACGGAATCACTGCAAACGTCATGAACGCCGGAATCAAGCACACGATGGGCGCCGCAAGATAATAGAAGCGCGACACGTGGGCCGGGGTCATGTCCTCTTTGAAGACAGCCTTAACTCCATCGGCGATCCCCTGCAGCAGGCCCAATGGGCCGATCCGGTTGGGGCCCAAGCGGTTTTGCATCACAGCCGACCCCCGTCGCTCCACCCAAACCATAAGCGGAACAACATGAATCAAAAGGACCGCCACGATCAGGCACTTCACGACCATGATCACGCCCGGAAGGAGATCAGCATTCTGCGTTGCAAGCTGCGAAAGGGTATCGAGCATCGGTTTTCCTCAGGCGTTGGCCCACATCATCAATGTTTCAGAGAGGCTCTTGCACTCACGCGGCGGGGCAATCGCCCGCCTCAGCTTTTGCTCGACGCCCTGGAAGTTAACCACCGAGCCGTCCTTTTCGGCAAAGGCGAGGCCTGGCAGCACAGCCGCAAACTGAGCGGCTTCTTGGCGCTTAAAAACCCCCACCCCATACACTTCCACTCCCGACAAGGACGGAAGCGCCGCGCGGCCACCCCGAAACACAACAACTGCCTGTGTGCCGGCCGGAAGCGCCTTGAATCCCTGAATTCCCAGCTTTTCAAGGCCGTGTAGATTGGCGACTTTGCTCTTCCGTTTCAGAAGCGCGTCCGCAGGTGCATCCTCTGCAGACGAAAAGACCCCAGGAGTGCCAAAATGAAATACGGGCGCACCACCAAAGATACGGCCCGAAACCTCGAGAAGAAGCTTGCCTTCTTCTTGGCTTAGATCTGCCCCAGCTAAAAGCACTACCTTTTGACCCTTGAGGGCAGCGCGAGCCGCAGAAAGCGCCTCCTTCCAGGTCGTCATCGTCAGCGCCCCCGCGCGAGAAAGTGCCGGCTCGGTCACACGCTCTGCATCGTGAACATAATGAAAGTTGAAGCGCCCTTCGTCGCAAATCCAGTGCCGATTAATCTCCATGTTGATCCGCGGAATAGTCCGATAGATCACATTCGCCTCATGGTGCAGCTCGATGTTGCATCCCCGGGAACAGCCCTCACAAACCGTGGGGGTTTTCTTCAGAAACCAGGCCCGCTTTCTAAAGCGAAAATCTTTTAGCGTCAGCGACCCTGTCGGGCAAATGTCTGCATAGTTTCCGGCATATTCAGTTTCAAGTGGCTTGCCGTCGATCGTCGTGATCTCCGTGTTGTTGCCCCGCTGAATCGCAACCATTTCGCGAATACCCGCAATCTCTTCGCCAAAACGAATGCACCGGGTGCAGTGAATGCAGCGGTTCATGTTCTTTTTGATCACCGGGCCCATGTCTAGATCGACGTAAGTGCGACGCTCTTCAGTGGTGCGCATGTAAGCATCACCGTGCTTGTAAGAATTGTCCTGAAGGTCACACTCGCCAGACTTGTCACACACTGGGCAGTCCAGAGGATGGTTGATCAGCAAGAACTCCATGACCGACTTCTGGTTCTGGAGCACTTTGTCAGTCTTGGCCTTGACGTGCATGCCATCGGCAGGGGGTGTGGAACAAGCAGTCTGCAGCTTGGGCATCATTTGAACGGTGCCATCTTTGCCGGGCATGCCGACCTCGACCGCACACATTCTGCACTGAGCCACTACCGACAGCCCAGGATGATAGCAGAAGTAAGGAATTTCCACTCCAGCGCGCTTGGCGACTTCGATCAAATTTTCGCCTGGCTTGAACTCGACCTCGCGGCCTTCAATCATGCACTTGGGCATTTTCCACCTCGAATATGCGCCTCAAAATCGGCACGAAACTTTTTCACAAAGCTTGACACGGGCCCCGCTGCCGCGTCCCCCAGCGCACACAGGGTCTTTCCACCAATATTGTCTGCGATGTCGATCAAAAGATTGAGATCCTGCTCACGTCCGTGGCCATCTTCAATGCGATGGAGAACGTCCTCCATCCACTTACAGCCCTCTCGACAGGGGGTGCACTGACCACAAGACTCATGGGCATAAAATTTGGTGATCCGCTTGATGAGCCGAACCACGCAATAATCCTCGCTCACCACCATCAGGGCTGCCGAGCCCAACATTGTCCCGATCTTCATCAGGGGCTCGATGTCGTAGACGACATCAATTTCATCGGCCGTCAGCACCGGGGCCGAAGACCCACCCGGAATCACTGCCTTAAGCTTCTTGTCCCCAAGCACGCCGCCGCAAATGTCGTAGATAATCTGCCGAACGGTAAATGCACCAGCTGGGAGCTCATAGACCCCCGGCTTCTTGACGTGTCCAGAAACAGAAACCAAGCGTGTTCCACCCGATTTCTCGATCTTTCCAAGCTTAGAAAACCAATCACCGCCTCGGTTAATGATGTGCGGAATTGCCGCCAAAGTTTCCACGTTGTTGACAATGGTGGGACCGGCAAATGCACCGGATTGCGCCGGAAAAGGCGGCTTGACTCGTGGCTCACCCCGTTTGCCTTCGAGCGAGTTGAGGAGTGCCGTTTCCTCACCGCAAATGTACGCACCCGCACCTCGATGCACGGTCAACTCAAAGTCAAATCCGCTACCCAGAATGTTCTTGCCGAGATAGCCTTGAGCATAGGCCTCTGCGATCGCGGCATCTAGGAGCTTAGCTTCGCGCGTGTATTCGCCGCGAATGTAGATGTAGCCATGGTGTGCACCGATCGCAAAACCACCGATCACCATTCCTTCGATCAAAAGGTGCGGCGTATACCGCATGATGTCACGGTCTTTAAAAGTGCCGGGTTCGGATTCATCCGCATTACAGACCAAGTATTTAGGCTTGGAACTTTGCTTAGGGATGAAACCCCACTTAACTCCGGTCGGAAACCCCGCCCCTCCACGCCCGCGGAGGTTGGATTTCTTGACCTCATCAATGATCGCGTCGGGCGTCATGGAGAACGCTTTTTTGGCCCCGCTGTAGCCGGCCATCTTAGATAAATAGTAATCTATCGGACGGGCTTCATTGTGGTGATGCTGAATGAAGATCGTTTCAGTCTGTGCCATGAGCTCAGTTCTCCAGCCTTGCCAACAAGCGATCGACGCCATCGGCTGTGAGGTTCTCGTGATAGTCGTCGTTGAGCATCATCGCCGGGGCAGTTCCGCATGCTCCGAGACACTCTTCTTCGTTTAACGTAAAGCGGCGATCCGCGGTGGTCTCTCCGCACTGAATCCCTAGCTTTCGCTCCAAATGACCCACCAATTCATCCGCGCCACGCAAACAACAGGCAACGTTGGTGCAAACCTTAATGTGGTATTTTCCAACCGGCTTCAGGTTGTACATCGTGTAAAAGCTTGCCACCTCGCGAACCTGGGCGGGATGGATTCCGATATACTCTCCAATTTCGTCCAAAACCTCTTTGGGGAGCCATCCAAACTCGTCTTGAGCCGCATGAAGCGCCGGCAATAAGAGCGCTACCTTAGTGGGATAACGAGGCTCGAGCTTCTTCATAGACTCATAAAACTTTTGCGAAAGCTGCTTTGCCATAATCAGCGGTCAAGCTCCCCTGCTATGATATTGATCGAACCCAAGCTTGCGACCATGTCGGCAATCTTTTGCCCCTCAGCCATCTCGCTCAAGCCCTGATAGTGCCAAACGGACGGACCGCGGATTCGCATCCGATGCGCGCGCGGCGACCCTTTGCTCACCACATAGAAACCCAGTTCTCCGTTTGCGGCCTCAAAAGGGGTATAGGCCTCCCCTTCAGGAACATCAAAACCGGTCATGAAAAACTTGAAGTGGTGGATCATCCCTTCCATGGTGTTGAACACGACATCCTTGTCAGGGATCCGAACGCGCTTGTCCTCAGACCAAATCGGCCCCGGCTCCAGGCGATCCGCGCACTGAGCAATGATGTTGAGCGACTGGAAGATCTCAGCCATTCTCACCAGGTACCGGTCAAAAACGTCCGCATTTTTTCCCACGGGAACATCAAACTCAACGTCCTTGTAGTACATGACGGGCTGGTCGCGCCGGAGGTCTCTATCAATTCCGGCAGCCCGGGCATTAGGCCCTGAATAGCTATATTTCATGCACTGCTCGCGATTAAAGACCCCAATTCCTTGGGTGCGCTGGCACCAAATACGGTTATTGGTGAGGAGCTTATCCATTTCCTGCACCGTTTTGCGCGTACGCACGACCCAGTCTTTGACCTCTTTTTCCCAGCCGGGTGGGGCATCGTGCATGAGACCGCCGATGCGGGTGTAAGACGTGGTTAGGCGCGCCCCACAGAGTTTTTCAATCAGCGTGTAGCCTTCTTCACGCTGGTGAAAGCCGTAAAGAAAAAATGAGAACGCCCCAATGTCCACCGCATTGATCCCTACGCAGATCAAGTGATCGATGATTCGGGCAAGCTCCACACAAATCATTCGGATCCATACCGCGCGGGGCGGAACCTCAACCCCCATGAGACGCTCAATGGCCATGGCGTAGGTGACATTATTGATCAGCGCAGAGCAATAATTAAGCCGATCGGTATAGACAATAAAGTTATGGTACGTCCGATTTTCACCCAATTTTTCCTTGGCGCGGTGAGTGTATCCAAACTCGCAATAAGACTTTTCGATCGTCTCGCCACTGAGCCGAGCGCACATTCGAAGCGCCCCGTGCATGGCGGGGTGGGTGGGCCCAATGTTCACGTAAACACGAGAGTCTTTCCAGAGATCATCTGGATCCTGCTCATGCGCTAATGCTTGGGTTGCGGTCTTTTCCATCATTGAAAGCTCCCAGTCTAATCCTGGCCTAATCCTGGTACTAATCCCGGCCTAATCCTTGAGAAGATCCACATTGATCGGCATCGGATCCGGAAAGAGCTGATAGCCGCGAAGCGGATAATCCTTCCGAAGGGGGTGGCCCTCCCAACGTTCGTCCATCAGAATTCGGCGCAAGTCGGGATGTCCCTCAAATCGGATGCCAAACATGTCCCACACTTCGCGCTCAGCCCAGTTGGCTCCTTCCCAAACCCCCGTGAGGGTAGGAGCAGGTTCGCCATCACGAACTCGCGTCTTGACGCGAATCCTCGAGCCCGAAGAAAAAGACGTGATATTGTAAACCACCTCGAATCGAGGCTCTACTTCCTCATCTGTCGCAGTGAGGTCGGACAAAAAGGCGTAATCAAAACCCTCCGCCTCTTTCATAAAGCGCAGCACATCAATCACTTTGGTCTTTGAAACATAAATAATGGGAACATCCGTAGCAGAGTCCCCGGGCCAGCGAATTTCTTCGATCGCAGATCCAAATTTTTCTTTTAGCTTATCGGCTTGCTTGCTCCAGAGCTCGCGATGCTTTCGCGCAAAATCCCCATAAATGGTGGCAACGGGTGTTCGAATATCCATTTAGGTTGCCCTCTCTCTGCGATGAAAGTGGGTCTCGCGCTTCTGAATCATTTCTTGAAGGCGCATCAAAGCATGCAAAACGCCTTCGGGGGCCGGCGGACATCCTGGCACATAAACGTCCACCGGGATGACAGTATCAATCCCCTGCGTCACGCTGTAGACATTAAAAATCCCACCAGAAGAAGCACAAGCCCCCATCGACATGACCCACTTAGGTTCTGCCATCTGATCGTAGATATTGCGAAGCACAGGCGCCATCTTGGCGTTCACAATACCGGCGACGATCAAGAGATCGCTTTGGCGTGGTGAAAAACGCATGGCCTCTGCTCCAAAACGACCAATGTCATAATCGGACGCAAACGTAGCCATCATCTCGATGCCACAACAGCTCGTGCCAAAAGGAAGAGGCCAGAGCGCATTTTTGCGGCCCCAATTCACAAAATCCTCAAGGCGCGTTGTCAAAAAACTCGCTGAACCGTCTTTTGCCATAAGTTAATCCCACTCCAGCGCGCCCTTGCCGAGGACATAAAAGTAGCCCACGAGCAGAATGGCGACGAAAACAGCCATTTCAACCAAGATGAACGCGTTAATGGTTAGATACTTCTTGTAGACTACAGCCCACGGATAAAAAAACAGGGCCTCAACATCGAAAAGCAAAAAGAGAATTGCCACCAAGTAAAATCGCACACTGAATCGCTGGCGCGCGTCTCCAACGGGATTCATCCCGCACTCAAAGGGCATATTCTTTCGCTTATTTGGGATCTTAGGGCCCAGAAGTAGCGAAAGCGTAAGAGCTCCTCCGCCAACGGCCGCGCCAACGGCCATCATGATCAAGACGGGTAGGTATTCCATGGTGCTCGAGTTATATCCCGACCAGGAAAGTGCGAGCTACCAGAAAATAAACCGGAGCGATAGACTCGCCCATCGAAGGAGCGGTTCTGCAAAAAATGCCGCTCCAAAAAGAGGAATCAAGAGTGCGAGCAAGAAGATCTTGCTCACTTGAGACGTCTCAACTTTGTCACAGCTCTCACCCTCAGATAGAATCAACACCAACAAGAGCCGGCCTGCTGCCACGATCGTGAGTGTCATGGCCAGCAATCCAACTAGCGCAAGCACATACCACTCTCGCCGGACTGCCGCTCCTAAGAGCGCAAACCGACCCACACTGCCCGCAAACGGGGGTAGCCCCAACCATGAGACAGCAAAACAAAGCAGGGCCACTGTTTCCCAGGGGCGACCGCGGAGCACGCCCCTAAGCTTTTCAAGTTCAGATGAACCCCGGCGCACCACCCCCAAAGACAGAACATAAAAAACGCCGACGAGCGAAATCAGTTCCACCAATAAACTAAACAGGATCGCCGCCAGGCCCAGCTGTTCCAAAACCAAGAGCCCCAAAAGAAGAAACCCGCCCTGGACCAGCGCTACACACCCTAAAAGTCGCTTAGCGTTGGACTGTCGCAGAGCAAGTAAAGCCGGCATCATCATTGAAAGCCCAGCACTCACTGCCACCCAGCGAGTCCAGTCCCAACCGCCCAGCGGAAGCCACTTTCCAGGGTGAGTGGCGGGCTGCGCAAAGAGTGTGACCCAAATGCGCGCCGCTACGGCAAAAGCTCCGGCGCGCAGGCCCGCCAGAAGATACGCGCCTCCTACGGAAGGGGAGCCCTGCAAAAAATCGGGCCCAAAAAACTGCGCCGGAAAAATCATCATCGGCGCAGAGAGGCCAATAAAGATCACTGCAAACACAAGCAGACTGAGCTGCGGCGAAGGTGGTGTGGCGACTAATTGCTGATGAATTTCTTGAATATTGGCGGTGCCTGACTGCAGAAAAAGAGCAATAGCGCCCAAAAACAAAAGCGCGCCAGAGACCATCGAAAACCCCATCCACTTGATGGCAGCCTCGGTGGCAGCGGGACTTTTTCGTCCAAAACCCGCCAGCAAGTACCCTACAGCCCCTGCCGCCTGAAGGGCCAGCGCGGACACGAAGAGATTCGTAGACTCAGCGGCGATCATCAGGGCAACAGTGCCGACCAAGGTAAGCGCAGCAAACTCGCTTCGAATCTCTCCTTCAATCTCTTCACTCAAACAAACGGCAGTGATTCCAAGCGCAGCCATCACCAAAAAAAACAGCTTAAAAAAAAGCGCAAATCCGTCGAGAGACAGGCTGCCACCAAACAACAGAGAAGCACCTTGCTGATAACTCAGTAATGCTTGGAAGAAAGCTCCGCCAAGCCCAAGAAGCGCTGTCGGAAGAATCAACCTCACCCGCTCTCCGTGATGAGCACTCTCACTCAGCACGAGGCCCATCACTGTCGCAGCCAAGTAAATTTCAGGCAGAAGTAGGCCAAACTCTTTCATGATTGTTTAATGCTCCTGCGCGGGAGCGCCACTTTCAGAAGGAATCGGCGAAGACTCAGTCGACGGCGCCTGGATCGCGGGTGCGCTTTGCGCCGTAGGCGCGGCCCCCCTGGCCACCAATGCCGTTGCCGTTGGGCGGATCCAGTCCAGAAAAGGCTTTGGATAAAAACCCAACAAAACCATCATCGCAACTAGAGGCACCAAAAAAGCTCTCTCACCTTTTGAAAGCTCGATCTCCGCAGGCAACTCTGCCAACGCGCTCTCTGGCGTCTGCGCTAAAAAAAGCTGCCTAAAAATTCCAAACAAGCTGTAGGCAACCAGGAGCGAGGAAAGGCCCACCACCACCAACGCCCCGGGGTGCGCATCATAGCCCCCCATGACAATGAGGCTCTGACCCACGAATCCGCTCAAGCCCGGAAAACCGACAAACGAACAAATCGAAAGACCCATGACCGCGGCGGCAGCAGGAGCTCTTCCAACCAGACCCAACGACTTTCCTGAAATCTCCTGGATCGCCACACGTCGTGCCACAGCCCCCAAAAGGAGCCCCAGCACCGCAAGGGCAAGGCCAATCCCAAGCTGATGGTAGATCACTCCCACCATGGCGCTCGGGTTTCTACTGCCCAGCCCTAGCAACGCCAAACCCAAATGTGCGAGTGTCAAGTGCGCAACCGCTCCCGAAAGCCTCTTCTGAGAGAGAATAGCGATGGCTCCCAAGATCAAATTAATGAGACCAGCCCCAACAACCCAAGGTGCGCAAGCATCGAGGACAGAGGGAAAGAGAAGATTGGAAAGTCGCCCAAAAAGACTCACTGCAACGGGAACGACCACAGCAGCAACAGCAACAAACACAGAATCTGGGGCTTCATCCGAGAGCTTTGAAAACCAGCCATGGAGCGGCCAAATCGGCGCCCTAAGCGCCAAGCCAAGGCAAACCAAAACAAAGGCGAGAGTCGCAAGCGAAATCTCAACCCCCGCGATCGAGACCAAGCGAGAAGGTACACCACCAGCGGCCACCAACTCCCGGATTAAAAAGGTGTGCGGATCCTGAGAGTAATAGATGAGAACGAAAGCCCCAAAGAGGAGGCTGTTACCAAGCGTACTTGCAGCCAAAAATCGGTACGCTGCTTGTTCTTTTTTCTCCCGCCCCCAGACCCCCACTAAAAAGAAGACAGGAAGCGACGAAAGCGCCCAAAAAAAGAAGAGCAAAAAAAGGTCCTGGGCACAAGCCGCCCCCAGAAGAGAGCCCTGAAGAATCAAAAGAAGCGAATATAATCCTCGGGCGCCAGCGGCGCGTTCCCACTCAGAGGCGAGTAGAACCGGAAAAACCAAGCTAATGAGGACCAACAAAAGAACGTTACTTCCATCGACCGCGAGTTCGTAATTGATGGCGTAAGAGCCGATCCAGGGCAGTTGATCGACCAGCTGAGGTCCAGCAACGCCTGGAGTAAATTGACTGAGGGCAACCCCCCCGAGCAGTGCAGAGGCTACGCTCGCTCCAAACGCAAACCACTTGGCAGAACTGCCCGAGCTTGCAACTGCTTGAAAAACAGCCCCCAAAAAAGGGAGCAGGATCATTCCTGTCAGAAGGTGGCTGTTCACGCGGCTCCTCTAATTGTCCAGATGACTCAAAAAATGTAACAACAGCGCCAAGGCGAAGCCAACCGTAAACATCAGATAGGTCTGGAGAGAGCCACCCTGAATGACCTGCAAACCCTTGGCTGGGGTTTCCGCCAAACTCCGCGCTAGACGCGCAACACCTTCTCGGAGTGCGTAGTCCCAAGCAGAGGCAACCCCCGAAAGCTTCACGAGACCACGTACGGGCGCCGATGAAATCCTCGTCCAGCGCGGTCCTTTCAGTACCTGCTCAGCCCATCGCTGAGCCGCGTAAAGCCACTCCAGCAAGGCGGCCAACGCTTCTCGAATACGAAACCCATCGCCTGCAATAGACCAACTGAATGTTCTGCTGATAGAGAGTTTTTCAGGGACCTTTAACGCAATCATCAGGATCACCAGAAGAGTCCAGCCCCAGACCGCGAGCGTCTCGGTATGACCGGCATCTGGAAGGCCATGAAAGAGCTGAAGACTCAAGGCGGGGCCCATTGCAGTTTCAGAGCGCTTGGCAAAGCCCCCGTCAAGTGCACCATTCCAAATGAAGGAGCTTAACGAAATCACGAGAATCGCGCTCATCACATTTCGATGCAATGGCGTGTGGCTCCCGGGGCTTCCGCTCTTTCGAGGTGCCTCCCCTACCCGTTGGGCCAACAATGAATGAGCAGCAAGGGTCACCATGACCCAAGCCAAGACCAAGAAAACCCATTCAACAGGGTGTGCACCGCTTGCCAAAGCGCCAGAGAGCACGGCGCCTGAAAAGAAGATCCCTGACCCAGACCAGGCCATCATGAGAAGAACCCGGATCACCCGATTAAGAACGCCCGCATCTTTCCCTGGGTGATCACCGCCTCCACTGTTTACTCCACTGTTTACCCCACTGCTTACAAGGATCAGGCAACTGGCCCAACCCAACAGCTGAAAGCCAATGAAGGCCGTCGCACCCAATGCTGGCCCACCCAAGATCAGCAGTGCAAAAGAAAGCCCCGAGGCCGCCCCTGAAGCACCAATCAACTGAGAAGCGGTATGACTAGAGGACAGAGAAAACCAAGATCCCAGGACCGAAAATAGCAACGCGGGAAAAACCAGGACCTCACACTCAGGCGCGCCTACAAAGTCTGGGGCCAATCGATAAAGAACTGCAAAAGCAGACAGAGCCGACGCGCTCGAGACCAAGAATAGAGAGGGAGTGCTCACCGAAGCTGGCGCTTGCGATCTGGGAAGCCAGCCCAAGGCCGGAAACAACGACATCTGAAAAAAACCTCCGAGAGCAAGAAGCACCAATCCAAGCGGCGCGCTGACCGCAGAAAACCCCTGTGAGGCCGACCAACTCAAATGGGCACCTTGCGCCGCAAAGACGGAGACGCCCAAAATCGAACAAACCAGTCCAACAGCGCGCTCACGAGAAAAAGAGGTCACCGCCTGAGGCTGTGTGCGCAGGAGCGCCCACCCGGATAGTCCCGCCATCAGCTGGGCCAAGACAAGCCCCCAAAATCCGTCTGAAAACCAAGCAAAAGTCCCAGCTGCAATCGCAAAAACTGCGGCGCCTGGCTCGGGGGACTCGTTTCGCACGATCTTTTTCATACCCTCCAGGCTCTGAGCGCCTTGGGCAGAATCAAAAAGAAGCGGCTCAATCAGGGAAACCACACCAACCAAAAGCCCGAGCAAAAGACCCACCGCCACCGCTGCTGGGTCTACGCGCAAGCCGACTCGGACAAACTGCTCAGAGGATCCAAAAGAAAAGAACGGAATCGACCAATGGACCGTGACGCCATCCGACAATAGATAGATCGCCAAGGCCATAGAAACCATGAAAAGAACCCAGGCGCCCCAGGCACTGAGACGACCTTGGCGGGTCCCACCTTGCGTCGCCGAAAAGCCCGCAATCAAAACCGCTAGAAGATAAGAAAACAGAAATAGTTCTGAGGCCATCGGGATCCTTAAGTTAACTCTTCATCCATTTCATTCTTCATCTTAATTTTTCATCGAGCGCAGTTCAGCCATGTTCGGCCTGACCCGCAAGTAATGAAGCCGAACAGCAAAGCTCAGCGCAAGTAGTGCTTGCAGCTGAGAAAAAACCATCACAACGAGCCCTAAGCTTTGTGCCCTCGAGGCGGTCTCGGCAATCAAACCTGCCTCTGGCCTTCCCAAGGCAACCAACGCAACCACCACAACAGAAAGCAGGAGCTGAAGGCTCATGACTAACCCCAGCCATGTTCGATGCGTGAACACCCCAAAAAGAGCTGAAGAACATAAAATAGCCAAAATAACCGTCATGATTCCAACCCTTGGTGTCCCGATCTACGGGCACGAGTCATCACCCCGGCCGCAACCGCGGCCCCGAGAGAAAACAATGCAAGCAACTCCACGAGTATAAATCTTTCATCAGCGCCACTTCCGGGCGCCTCGTTGAACGGTGCTGGGGAGGGCACTGGCCCGACCAGCGACTGCGAGGGAATCCAGGTCTGCGACTGAGAGAAAAGTGCCCAAACAGCCACACCAAACGCGGCACTAATCACGGCAGGAAACGCAAGCCTGGCCCCCGCGGCGAGCTTCGAAGAGGGCGCCGTCAAAGGCGATGACTGAACAGGCCCCGTCGGCTCAAACAAATCCGCATGCAAAAAATAAACAATGCACACCAGCGTGGATACAACCCAAAACGCAAGGGACAACATCTCTGCCCCATAATCCAAAAGCACAGCGCCAGCGCTAAGCTGGGCAAACCACAAAGCGATAATGCTTTGTCGCCCCTCGCGCTTCAAGGCCACGGCCAACGTTGCAGCGAGCATCACAACAATCGCAATTGCAGAGGCGGGACGAAGCGCGTCTGCACTCTGCTGCACACCCTCGATGAGGGCGCCTACTTGGGTCTGCATCAAAGTCCCCTGCCTCCTGAGTCTTCAGATTGCAACTCTCTTTGGCGCCGCCAACGCTCTCTCATCTCTGGAGAAATGGGGCCACGCCCAAAGGATGCCCTGAGTTTTTCAGGTGAATCCGTAGCGCCTTCATAGTGTCTCGAATGGGTGAGGGAGGCCGGAAGACACGCTTCAACACAAAGACCACAAAAAAGGCACTTAGAGTCGTCGATCTCAAAGGTGCTCACCCAAAGCTTGCCTGCCTTGGGGCCTTCTTCAGTTTGAATTTTAAAACAGCCCGAAGGACAAGCCTCTGCGCACGCGTAGCATCCCGTGCATTTCAAAATGTCGTTGAAAAGAAGGCCTCGGCTGCGCGTTGGGAGTTCGTCGGCAGTTCGTGAAGAAACGGGGTCAGGATACAACTCCGTGATTTCCTTTTTTGCCTCAGAGCTCGAAAACAGGTAACTCAACGAAGTGTGTACCGCCCGCCAAAGGGCGGCGGCCGATCTAAAAAGAGCTGCAAAATAGTTTCGAAAGCTCGCTAAAAATGTCTCTGTTCGATCGGGCATTCGCTGGGTCATGAGCCGCCCCCTCCAGCCACTAGGCGAGCCCCTAGCAATGCAATGAGGGCCATTGGGCTGAGCACTCTCCAGGCAAAGTCGTGAGCTTGATCAGATCGAACTGACGGTAAGGTGCGTGCGAGGATCGACAGGGCAGCAATCAAACAGAGTGCCTTGAGGAGCGTTACCCCAATGGCGATGGACTGGAACCCGGCTACACCAACACCTAGGCCCACGAGCAAACCTTCTGGCAAACTTGCCCCACCAAAAAAAATTCTGACTGCCAGCAGGACCCAGCAGAAGTGCGCTACCCGTCGACTCAACCGCAGCCAGACTTGCCGAACACCCGATTCGCCGGGATGGGCTGCCACGACCCACCGTAGAGATTCGTTACCCAGGTAAAAAGGAGGAACGGAGAAGAGAATCAACCCGGCAGAAAGAAAGACCAAAGCTGATACAGCTGCAAATGGTCCTTGAAACGCCAACCAGCTCCAGGGTGCCCAACCCTGGCTGGCCTCAACTTTTTGCCACGAAAGCCCCCCGTAAGAAAAACCTGCCTGCAACAGCGAAAGAAACGCAGCCGGAAGCCCAGCTGCTCCAAGCGCGGCTTGTCTCAAAGAGGCAAACCTCGCCTCGAGCGTGCCCGATCCCCAGGTGAGCCAGAGGCCCGCCCATGAATGGGCAATGGCCATGAAGAGCGCAAAGAAAACTGAAAACCCGGTGCTCAAGAGAGGGGTCTCTCGTCCAATGGGGGTTAGCGCTACGAGCGCAAAAAGAGGAAGCCCCTCCGCCCACCAGAGCAACGTGCCATGCTCTCCTTTACCGCCGGGTCGATACTTTCTAAGAAGACTCAAAAAATCCGCAAAGGGCTGGAGCCAGCCAGCAGCGCCGGTGCGACTTGGACCCACCCGCGCCTGAAGGTCAGCCCCGAGCTTAGAATCAAGCCAAACAGAAGCGTAGATTCCGGGAATAATGACCAACATCGAAAGGCCAAAACGGGCTGCCTGAAGTGAAATCTCTGATGAACTCATCGATCCACCTCGGTGACCTTGAAATCTAGCGCGTGCAAAAAAAGAGACAGGTCCTGAACCGGCGCTCCCTCAAGATAGCGCGGCAGAATCTCTATGAGTGTTGCAGACGGAGTCAAAAAACCAATTTCTGCTGGGCCTTGGCGCTTGCCGTCTGATGATAAAGAAAGCCCAAGTCGACCGCGAGGCGCCTCAACCGTAGCCAGCGCCGTGCCCGCCGCCACCAAGTCCTCGTTTACACTCCTCAAGCGATAGCCCCCAGTTGGCAAACGATGTGTGAGCTCCTGCAAGAGCTTGGCGCTCTGAATGATCTCATGCAGTCTCGCCACAAAACGGTGATGGATATCGCCTGGCACCCCAAGCGGCTCGGCCACGGGCTGAACATCGGGCCGAAAGGCACCGTAACCCAGTCGTTCGGTCTCACGCCTCAGGTCTCTAGCGGGCTCAAAGATCCTCTCCGGAATCCCGGACACCCCCGCCAAGTCTACCATCATGCGGCTGATGACCCCTCGGCCAGCCACGCGCCTGACAAAAGCGTCATTATACGTGATCAAATCGTTATACTCTTTCAGGCGGACCAAAATTTGCTGGCAGATCTCATTGACCCTTTCCAGAAAGCCTTCGGTCACATCCTCCCGCACTCCACTCGGAATAATAAAAGCCGGTGCATGGCGCGATCCACAGAGAAGCTCAAGAAGATCAAGAATCCGCTCACGCTCTCGACCCAGCAAATGAAACGCGGCCTCCGCCCCTGCCGCCCGTGATACCTTTGCAAGATAGAGCAAGTGGCACGAAATTCGGGTCAGCTCAGCAACAATGATACGCACACCGCGGGCCCGAGCTGGAGTCTCAATCTCAGCAATCTCTTCGACCGTGAGACAGTAGGCCCACTCAAAGAATACCGCCGCATCTGGGTCAATCCGATCCAGAAACGGAATCGCACCGCGCCAGCTATGACGCGTGAGCAAAACCTCAAGACCGCGAGTGGTATACCCGGTCTCGATCTGAGCACCCCGAATGACCTCTCCGTCCAGATCGAGATTGAGTCGATAGACTCCCGAAAGGGCGGAATGGATCGGTCCAATCTCCCAACGAATAGCCTGAGTATGGACACCCTCTTGCCTCATCGAAGATCCCACTCATCCGCCTGCAATCGATCGACTCGGTTTTGTCGTCGAGTTGGGCGACGAATCATGAGCCGCGTTCCGCGAATCTTCTCTTGAAGTCGAATCAGTCCTTCAAGAATAGCCTCCGGCCGAGGGGGACACCCAGGAACAAAAACGTCTACTGGAAGGACTTTGGAAATGCCCGCCAGAGTGATGCCTCCTGTGGCATCTGGACCAAAGGCGCCTCCCGAGCATGCACAAGATCCAATGGCCATGACATAACGAGGATGGGGCATTTTATCGTAAACTTTTTTGAGCTCGGGCGCCAAGCGCACGGACACTGCACCTGACACAATCAAAAGGTCCGCAAAGAGTGGATCCGCTTCTGGCAAGGCCCCAAAACGCTCCATGTCGTAGCGACAGCTCTCGGTCTGAAAGAGCTCATCCGCGCAACACCCCACGTTGACTGAAAAATACCGCAAGGACGAAGCCTGAGCCCAGTCCAAGAGTCGCTGCACTTTTGTTGTGATCCAGCCTTGACTCACGAATCGCCCCCCTTCGAAGGAGGAAGAACCGAATCAATCCAACGGAGATCTCGCTTACGATTTGCGTAAACAAGCGCGGCTCCAATACATACGCAAACGCTCACGATTGCGAGCGTCGCAAAAGAGGCCCAGCCGTCTCGGACCCCAACGAGCGGCAACAAAACAAAAAGCGGGATTGCTAGAATGGCCCCCACTTGAGCCGCAGAAAAATACCTAGTGTTCAGCGTCGATTCGGGAGAAATGTCTACCTTTTGAGGAGGTGCCTCCTCGGCAGCTCCGTTTTTTTTAGGCCAAACTCCAACGGCGCGACCTAACAAATGAAGCATAACAGGAAGCCCAAGAGCGCCCAGCATCGCAACAAAAACTGAGCCGTAAGTGGCCCACCCCTGAGAAGCGACGTCCGAAAATGTGGCCATAAGTGGCGTCCCAATTCCCCCTGAACACAAAACTCCGCTGTGCAGAAACGCTAATGAAGTTGAAAGGTGGTGTCAAGATCTGTAAACCATTCAGGAATTTATGCTCACGAGCCCTCTCAGTAAGATTTTTTCGGCGGCACGTGAACTCGCTGAACCGATTCGTATCTCAGGCCTTGCTGGGTCCTCTCGTGCTTGGTTTGTTCTACGGGTCCTACAAGAGTTCAAAAAACCCCTGTTGGTTCTCTGTCCAGATGAAGAATCTGCTCAGTCCATGCTTTCAGACTGTGAGGCTCTTGCTCCGCTCATCGCACCGCCTATTGGAGGACCCGAGGCCCGGCTGATCTATGCTCCGGGCTGGGAGCGTCCCGTGTTTTCACCGATCGCCCCATCGCTGCGCGTCCGGAACCAGCGCAGCGCTGCGCTTGCAAGCCTTGCCGAAGGAGCCTCTGCCCGGCCGATCGTGTTTACGACCCCAGCAGGACTCGCACTTCGAACACTCTCGCCGGGTGAATTCAGGGCCCTCTCCCTTGAGCTAGTGGTCGGAAGTTCTGATTGCAATCGGGAGCTCGCCATCCAAAAACTTTTGGCAGCAGGCTATCTGCGCGTAGATTCGGTCGAAGACCCCGGTACATTTGCCGTTCGAGGCGAAATTCTCGATGTCTTTTCTCCGGGAGCGGAGCAGCCCTTGAGGGTCGAGTTTTTCGACGATTTGATTGAGAAAATTCGGCCGTTTGATCCTTCCAGCCAGCGGACGCACGGTGACCAGCCTCTCAAGGAGCGCGTCATTTTGTTTCCGTGCCGAGAGTCAATTCTCGGCCCCCACAATCGACAACGGGTGCGCGAAGCTCTGAAGCAGATCCTAGATGACAAAGAGGTCCCCAGAGTTTCACGCGACCCGATTCTCGAAGGCATTTCTGATGGTGCCGCTCTCGGCAGTTATCCAGAGCGATCGGACTACTGGGCGGCCTTCACTAGCTCCTCTCCCGGATCGCTTGCAGAACACCTATCTCGTGATGCGCTTTGGATCCAATGGGACGACTTGGGCTGCGACCAAGCCTGGGACCAACTCTGGCAGGATGAGCAGACTGGATTTTCTCGCGTCGCGGAAACTCTCGCGGTGGCTCCAAAGCCCGCTGATCTTTATGACTTGGAACTGCTTCAAAAACTGAGGCCTAGGCTTCGTTTTGTCCTTCAGAAAATTGCTCTGACTGAACTCGAAGAAACCCCCCAGGCCGGAGCCGTCGAGCGATCTGGCTCTTTAGAGGTTCACTCCGGCGCACCCTCTCCAACGCATAGAGTGGGAGTGAGCGAAAACTCAGATCTAGCCGCACTCCCTGCAACCGCCCGGCTGGACGAGCTCATCGAGCGGCTTAGCGTTTGGAAAAAACAAGGGTTCTCCGTTCAGGTAGAGTGCCCGACTCAGGGCCAAGCCGATCGACTCTCCCATGTTCTGGCGGGTCGGGGAATCGTTGCTGATCAGCTCGTTTATAGGGTTTCGAGTCTGAGCGCCGGGTTTCGTTGGCCATCAGAAGGCCGGATCGTTTTAACCGAGAACGAAGTGCTCGGCTCTGGCGGCGCACGCCGCAAAACTCGAGGTGGCGCGCGCGGCCAAACGGCCGCAACTGCGACCCAAGACTGGGCGGGCCTCCAAGAGCTGTCAGACCTCTCCCCCGGAGACGCCATTGTCCACCAAGAGCACGGCATTGGCCGTTACACGGGCATCGCTCGGCTTTCCACCTCGGGAGCGCCTGCTGACTTCTTGCAAATCGAGTACGCCAATCACGACAAGCTCTACCTACCCGTTTATCGCCTCAACCAGATTCAGAAGCACAATGCGGGCGGAGACTCTGTCACTCTGGATCGCCTAGGGAGCGCTCAATTTCAAAAAACAAAAGCTCGAGTCCGTGACTCAGTTCGCGCCCTTGCGATCGACCTCGTCAAACTATACGCGGAGCGCAGCATTCGTGAAGGTCACCGATATCCAGGAAGGGACCCAGCCTTCGAAGAATTTGAGGCTCGTTTTCCTTACGAAGAAACTCCTGACCAAGCTGCTGCCATCGACGCCATCTTGCACGACTTGTCTGAAGGTAAAGTCATGGACCGACTCGTCTGTGGTGACGTGGGTTACGGAAAAACGGAGGTGGCGATTCGTGCTGCTTACCGAGTGGCAACAGACGCAAGACAGGTTGCGGTGCTGGTCCCCACTACGTTGCTCGCTCACCAGCATGAGCAGTCCTTTCGATCACGACTCCAAGGCCTGCCCGTAGTGATCGAATCTCTTTCGCGTTTCAAAGGTCGAAAGGAGCAAAAAGAGATTCTGGAGCGAGTGGAGCAAGGTAAAGTCGATATTTTAATCGGGACCCACCGCCTCCTCTCTAGAGATGTGCGCTTTCGGGATCTCGGCCTTCTTGTGGTGGACGAAGAGCATCGGTTTGGCGTCGAGCACAAAGAAAAAATCAAATCATTCAAGACCAACATCCCGGTGATTACATTGACCGCAACCCCCATTCCGCGCACTCTCCACATGGCGCTTTCGGGACTGCGGGAAATCAGCTTGATCAGGACTCCGCCCGTAGACCGGCTTCCGATCCGGACATTCATCTCCAAACAGGACGACGCAGTGGTGAGCCGAGCCATCGAGTTTGAACTTGGGCGTGGTGGACAGGTTTTTTATCTCCACAATCGCGTCGAGTCGATCTTCGAGGCCGCCGCTCGAGTGCGTGAGCTTTGTCCAGCGGCGCGGGTTTCAGTGGCCCATGGCCAAATGGCCGAATCTGAACTTGAGACTGCTGTTCGAGATTTTTACGACAAGAAAACAAATGTTCTGGTTTGCACCAGCATCATTGAATCAGGGATCGACCTTCCCTCCGCCAATACGATCATCATTCACCGGGCCGATACCTTTGGCCTGGCCCAGCTTTATCAAATTCGAGGCCGGGTCGGCCGCGGTCAACAGCGAGGCTACGCCTACTTACTCATTCCCAACGAGCTTGCGATCTCGGAGGACGCAAAAAAGAGACTCGACGTGATCCAGCGGTTCGTTGAGCTAGGAAGCGGATTTAATGTTGCATCTCATGATCTCGACATTCGAGGTGGCGGCGACCTACTTGGAGCCCAGCAGTCTGGAAACATTATGGCCGTCGGTTTTGACATGTACCTGAGCCTTCTTGAGGAGGCCGTCCAGGAAATCAAGGTAGGCCAAGTCCCGACTCAAACTGAGGTTGAGCCTGAGATCAAAGCGCCCTTTCCTGCTTTTTTGGCTGAGGACTTTGTGCCAGACATTCATCAACGCCTCTCTCTTTACAGGCGTCTCTCATCTGCTTCGAGCGATGAAGCAGTCGACGAACTTGAGGCTGAGCTCATTGATCGGTTTGGCAAACTTCCAGATGCAGCCGCTAGCTTACTGTGGCTGATTCGAGTCAAAGTGCATCTTAAGCGTCTTAGAATTGACGCTCTCACTGTCGGGCCCGAGCGGCTGGTGCTGACCCCGGGTCGTACCAGTGCGCTTGATCCGGTACGCGCGATCGCGCTGGTCTCTGGTCATCCTCATCTTTATTCGATCACGCCCGAGTCCAGGTTCGTGGCTCGTGGGTCGGTGCGCTCTATGAAGGACCTCTACTTTGCGATTCAGACTCTTCTGAAAAATCTTGCCCCGGTTCAAAGCGTTGCCAACCCTTCAGGACAGCGTTAACCTCAAAGATATGAACAACCTAGAAAATCGCGTGCGGCCCCCCGTAACACCCCAGACCCTTCGCCCGAACTGTCCAATCATGGGTCTTTTGGCTGGTCTGATTGCCTGTTCTGCCCTCATTGGACCGGTTGCCTTTGCCAAAACTGAACTGGCAAAAGTGGGCGGCACGGTGATCACTCTCGAAGATTTTAATCAGCGCTACCAGGACAATGCCAAATTCTTTCAATTCAATGCGCCTACCAAACAAGCGGTGCTTGACGATATCGTTAAGCGTGAGCTCGGTATTCTGGAGGCTCGCCGTCTAGGGTTGGATAAAGATGCTGCGGTCATTGAACGCATCAACACAGTGCTCTACCAAGCCCTTCTCGACAAAAAACTCGGAAAGGACCTCGAGCAGATCAAAATTTCGGACTCCGAAGCTAAAGCCCATTACGAAAAGAACCCTGAGGTGCGGACGTCTCATATCTTTGTGGCGGTCCGACCGGGGGCCACTGAAGAGGAGGTTCGTGCTGCGCGCGAACGCATCACCCGCATTCAGAAAGAGGACTTGAAAGCGGGTGCAAGCTTTTCTGAAGTGGCACAGACCCGAAGCGATGGCCCTGCAGCTGCCATGGGGGGAGATATCGACTTCAAGACACGTGACGCGCTCGATCCAGCCTACTATGAAGCTGCCGTCAAGCTGCGCACGCCAGGCTCTACGAGTGGAATCGTCCGTAGCGCTTTTGGCTTTCACATCATCAAGTTAACTGCGGTGCGGAGCTGGGAAGACGCGGATCGCACGGTTGTCAGGCGGCAGATCTTTGAAGCCAAGCGCCAAGAGCTTTTTGAAAAGTATATGGACGCATTGCGCAGCCAGTACAAGGTTTCGGTCAAAAAAGAGCTGCTCAAGAATTAAGACCCTCACCTACTCCGGGTTGGCCCCCGCAAAGAATCTATGAGAAAAAGGGGCGCAATGAGTGCGCCCCTTTTTGTTTTTAAATGGGTTGGTTTAGCTTGGGTGCTGTTTCCTGTTCTCGCCTTTGCGGCACCTGCAGGATCGAGCTCAAAGCGTTTAGTCGACCGCCTCGAGGCTTCGGTCAATTCAAGCCCGATCCTTCGCTCCGACTTCGACAAATTTCGTAGGACCCTTCCGCTGAGGGCTCAACTGGATCCACTTTTTGCGGGGTCGGCTCTTGCTGAAAAAGGACCCGCAGCTTCGGATTCGGAAATCGTATCAGCACTGATTCACGACCGCTTGATCGCATCTTCGTTTCCGGTAAGCGACTCTGAGGTGGAGCAAGAAATCAATACGATCCAGGCTTCAAACCGAATTGATCGTGCCCGACTCAAGGCCGCTCTCGGACAACAGGGGTTTTCATTCGAAGATTATTTTGAGTTGATTCGGTTGAGCACCTCGAAGCGCAATCTGATTGATCGTGACATCCGTACCAAAGTGGCGATTTCAGACGAGGAAGTCCGAAGCCATTACCGTAACACGGTTCTCAAGGGCGGTGCACCCTCCCGGTCCTTTACGGCCAAGATCATCGTTCTGTCTCGGCAGAACTATCGCTCGGAGACCGCTCTGAGAGAGACCGCTGAGCGTGCCATTGCCGCCCTAAAGTCAGGAGACACTTTCGAAGAAGTGGTTCTTCGCTACAGCGATGATCCGAGCAAAGAAGTCGGCGGTGACTTGGGGATTTTACAGGAGGAGCAAGTCTCCCCTGAGTTTCGAAAGGCGCTCACCCATCTGCGCCCGGGACAAGTCAGCGGCATTGAAGGAAGCGTAAAGACCCGACTGATGATTTTGAAGCTTCTCTCGGTGAACGAAGGGCACGATGCTCGCTTTGAGCGGATCAAAGAAGAACTGAGAAACCAGCTTGCGGCTTCAGAGTACCAAAACCAAATTCAACTCTGGCTTGCTCGTGAAGAACAGAACGCTCACGTTCACCGTGCTTCGCCCCTCGTGGCTCTCGTCGGCTCCAAATGATTCTGCTTGTCACTCCCGGAGATCCATCCGGAATAGGCCCAGAAATCACACTCAGCGCGCTCTCCAAAGCGCGGCTCAGCAAGAACACTCGCGTCGTGTGCGTCGGAGCAGCCGAGCCCCTGGAACGGCTGGGCGCAAAACTTCGGCAGATTTCATCCTTGGAGGAAGCTGCGTCAGGGGTATTCAGTCGTCATGAAATTTTAGTGATACCGTCTCCCAGACGCCATCGCACCCTGCGGCCGGGTCCGGCCCTTGAGGGCTTTCAGGCTGGTTGGGCCATTCAAGCTGCCACACAATGGGTGCTGGCTGGTAAGGCCGATGCCATCGTGACAGGCCCGATCAACAAGCTCCGACTTCAAAGAGGTGGATTCCCATTTCCCGGTCATACGGAAATGCTTGCGTCAATTTGCTCGCAGCAAGGTAAGCCGCTCCCTGTTACCATGATGCTGGCCAATGAGAGACTCCGCGTGTCGCTGGCCACCACCCATGTTTCCATTCGTAAACTTCCGACAGCTCTTTCACGCAAGGCTGTCCAGCAAGCGACTGCACACACCGTCGCAGCACTCCGTAATTGGTGGGGAGTCCTCAAGCCTCGAATAGCAGTGTGCGGACTTAATCCCCATGCAGGCGAGGATGGTCTTTTTGGAAATGAAGAGGCCCGCGTGATTTCACCTGCCCTGAAGGCCCTGAGACGGCGCTTCAAATCGAGAGCAGAAATCATTGGGCCGCTGCCCGCAGATACTCTGTTTGCAAACCACATTGGGGCAGAGCCTGGAAAAAGCTTCGACGCGGTGGTCTGCATGTACCACGACCAGGGATTGATCCCTGTCAAACTCATTGATTTCTATAACACCGTGAACGTTTCACTCGGATTACCCATTCTCCGTACCTCAGTAGATCATGGTGTGGCATATGACCTTGTCGGGACGGGTCGAGCCCGCCCCGACAGCATGATCGCAGCCCTGGAGCTTGCCCAGTCGCTTGTGAAAAAAAGAACTGCTTCAAAAAGAAAAACAAAGGATGCCCGTGCATGAAGCTTACTCCGATCCAAATCAATCGTTCAATTTTTCGTGAATACGATGTGCGCGGAATTGCCGAGAAGGATCTGTCGGTAGAGCTAGCACAGCGACTTGCCTATGCCTACGCGACCCTCCTCAGTCAACGCACTCAGCGACCGCTTTCATCGCTCTCAATCTCGGTCGGACGCGACTGTCGTCTCACCAGCGATGCCTATGCGAGTGCGCTCATCGAGGCCCTGACTTCGTGCGGCCTCAAAGTCATCGACATAGGCACCTGCCCAACTCCGCTTACTTATTTTAGTATTTTTCATCTTGGCCTAGACGGCGGAATTATGGTCACCGGGTCGCACAATCCAGCCGATTATAACGGCTTCAAAATCAGCCTCGGAAAATCCACCTTGCACGGCCCTGATATCCAGGAACTCAGGGTGCTGGTCGAGTCCTGCATTCGGCCTCCAGTGACCCAAGGCCAAGTGATTCAGCATGAGATTATTCCGGATTACATTGATCACCTGGTGCGATCTGCGCGGCCGGTTCGTCCTCTCAAGATCGTACTAGACGCCGGCAATGGCACTGCATCCACAGTGGCTCCGCGTCTTTTTGAGCGGCTGGGTGCCAGAGTCATCCCCCTTTTCTGTGATCTCGATGGTCGCTTTCCAAACCATCATCCTGACCCCACTGTTCCAAAAAACCTAAAGGAGCTGGTCGCAACCGTGCGCCGCGAGAGCGCTGACTTTGGCGTTGCCTTTGATGGGGATTCGGACCGGATTGGTCTCGTTGATGAAAACGGCAGGATCATTTTTGGCGATGAGCTTATGGTGATTCTATCCAGAGAAGTCCTCAAGACCATGCCAGGTGCCACGATCATTTCTGAGGTTAAGTCCAGCCATCGGCTCTACCAAGATATTGCCAAACATGGCGGAAAACCTGTGATGTGGAAGACTGGTCATTCTTTGATCAAATCCAAAATGAAAGAAACAGGCGCGGCACTTGCCGGAGAAATGTCTGGCCATATCTTTTTTGCCGACCGTTATTTTGGATTCGATGACGCGATCTACGCAGCACTTCGCGTCTTTGAGATTGCCTCTGCCCATCGTGGCAAAGTCTCTTCTCTTTTGGCTGATCTGCCTTCAAGCGTCTCGACCCCAGAGATCCGAGTGGATTGCGAAGAGTCTCTCAAGTTTGCACTTGTAGACGCAGCCAAGGCGCGATTAGCGCCTGGACGCAACGTTACGGACATCGACGGAATCCGTGTCGATTTCGACGATGCCTGGGGCTTGATCCGGGCCTCCAACACCCAGCCCGTACTTGTTCTTCGGTTTGAAGCCCCATCTCAGGCCAGGCTCGATGAGGTCCGTGCGCTGTTTATGAGAGAACTTGACGCCGCGGCCCGTGACGTGGGTCATCCAGCAATTACGCTGGACGCGCACGACTCGGGATCTCATGGTTAACTCTTTGGCCGGCCATGCGGCTGATGACTCACAGATTGTGATTCGTGGCGCTCGCGAACATAATCTCAAGAATCTTTCTCTGACGCTTCCCCGAGATGCTTTGGTGGTCCTCACGGGCCCATCCGGTTCAGGCAAGTCCTCACTTGCGTTTGATACGATCTATGCAGAGGGGCAGAGACGATACGTGGAGAGTCTCTCGGCTTACGCTCGGCAGTTTCTTGAGCAGCTAGGCAAACCTGATGTCGATTTTATTGGAGGCCTCAGCCCCACCATCTCTATCGAGCAAAGGACCACCAGCTATAACCCGCGCTCTACTGTGGGGACAGTTACCGAAATCTACGACTATCTCAGGCTGCTTTTTGCCCGAATCGCAAAGCCATTTTGTCATGGCTGCGGCAAACCCATCCAATCGCAATCGCCGCAACAGATCACCGACCAGCTTCTTTCCTTGAGCGAGGGCACCAAAGTCTCGCTCCTCGCTCCGATCATTCGCGGACGCAAGGGTGAATACCAGAAGGAGCTTCTCCAGTTACGGCAGCGGGGCTTTGTGCGCGCAAAAATCGACGGAGAGGTCTTGGATCTCTCTCAGGACATTGCGCTGGACAAAAAACGCAAACACGACATCTCTGTTTACGTCGACCGCATCGTCATCAAAGGGGATCGCGCATCGCTCGCCCCACGTCTCAGTGAGTCCGTCGAACTCGCCCTGAAGTTGGGCGAAGGAATGCTCATCACGGAGATCCAAGATGGAACAGAGCTTCGGGAGAGCATGATCTCAGAGAAATTTGCCTGCTCCGATTGCGGCATCAGCTATCCATATCCCGAACCCAGGACCTTTTCTTTCAACAGCCCCATGGGCGCATGCAAAACTTGCGATGGGCTCGGATCCGATCCCGCAGCAGTGGACGATTCTGATAACAGTTCGGAAAACGAAGGCGAGACCGAGACCGTTCTCACGCCCATTCTCTCCCGATCATCGGAGCTGCCGCCTTGCCCTGACTGCAAGGGTGCCCGCCTTCGGACCGAGAGCCTTCACTTCAAGCTCGCGGGACGTACTATTTCTGAGCTCTGCGCGCTTTCACTCGATGAGCTTCACCGCTTCATGGGAAAATGCCCCCTGAGTGACCGAGAGCGCCTGATTGCAGATAGAATTCTTAAAGAGATTCACGACCGGTTGGGTTTTCTCTTAGCGGTCGGAGTAAATTACCTTTCTCTCGCACGCCCCGCTCAAACTCTATCCGGAGGAGAAGCACAACGCATCCGACTCGCCACCCAAATCGGAAGCTCCCTGGTCGGGGTGATTTATGTCCTGGATGAACCGAGCATTGGGCTTCATCAGCGCGACAACGATCGGTTGATTCAAACCCTGATTCGACTTCGAGACCTTGGCAACACCGTTCTAGTCGTAGAGCACGACCGCGATACCATGGAACAGGCCGACCATATTGTTGACCTCGGCCCTGGTGCCGGCAAGAGTGGCGGTTTCATCGTCTCTCAGGGGACTCCGCAACAATTAGCATCAGACCCTGCAAGCCTCACCGGACGATTTTTGGCGGGAACAGAAGAAATTGCCGTTCCTGCTCGCCGAAGAAACTGGTCCGCAGACCGCTCGATTCGTATTGAAGGTGCTGCGCTCAATAACCTTAAATCCGTGGATGCCGTTTTCCCAATGGGTGTTCTAACGTGTATCACCGGCGTATCCGGGAGCGGCAAAAGCTCCTTGGTGTTGGATACTCTTTATCCGGCTTTACTCAAGCATCTCCATCGCTCCAAGGTGGGCGACCTCAAGATCAAGAAGATTTCTGGCCTAGAACACGTCGATAAAGTGATCGACATCGATCAGAGCCCTATCGGAAAAACTCCCCGGTCTAACCCCGCCACTTACACTGGGGTCTTCAGTTTAGTGCGGGACTTGTTTGCGCAACTTCCAGAAAGCAAGGTGCGTGGGTACGGCATCGGACGCTACTCTTTCAATGTAAAAGGCGGTCGTTGTGCGACCTGCGAGGGAGATGGCGTCACACGGATTGAAATGCATTTTCTGCCTGATGTTTTCGTGAAGTGCGAAACCTGCAACGGCTCAAGATACAACCGAGACACTCTGCAGGTTCAGTACAAGGGAAAAAACATCGCCCAGGTGCTGGAAATGAGCATCTCTGAGGCTCTTCCGTTTTTTGAATCTATCCCAGCCATCAAAGCACGCCTCACCGTGCTTGAGGACGTTGGCTTAGGCTATCTCCAGCTTGGCCAAAGCGCTACGACACTTTCTGGCGGCGAAGCGCAAAGAATTAAGCTTGCCCGCGAACTCTCCCGCCGAAGCACTGGAAAAACGGTCTACATTTTGGATGAACCCTCGACGGGGCTCCATTTTGACGACATACAAAAGCTGCTCAAAATACTTCAGGCCTTGGTGGATCAAGGCAATACGGTCCTAGTCATTGAACACAACATGGACATCATCAAGGTCGCCGATCATCTCATCGATTTAGGCCCTGAGGGCGGCGGTGGAGGTGGAAGGATCATTGCGTCTGGAACCCCCGAGCAAATCCTCCCAGTTACTGAAAGCCATACGGCCCGTTTTCTGGCGCCCTATCTCAAGCCTAATAGAAAGAAAAAGCCGCCGAACCGGTAAAGGGTGCGGCGGCTTCTCGATACTCAACTGTCCCTGGTTCAGATCAGATCTTGATCTTAACGAACGCGATGACGAAGGCGTAAAGGACGAGGGATTCGATCAGCGCAAGGCCGATGATCATCGGAACGAAGATCTTGCCCTGTGCAGCAGGATTGCGTGCAATGCCTTCGAGCGCCGCAGTTGCAGTGCGGCCCTGGCCGATCGCGCCACCAAACGCTGCGATGCCAATGGCAAGCGCTGCGCTCAGCGAGGCATAAGGATCAGTGGCGGTGGTGGCAACAGCGGCCGCTTCATTAGCAAATGCCTGAGTGCCAAAAAGAACTACAAAAGAGAACACCATCAACAGAGTCTTGCGAAGCATGTATATTTCCTTTCTTGCTTTCACTTAGTGGTCATGCGCCGTGGACAGCGAGATATAGACCATCGTCATCAGACAGAAGACGAAGGCCTGGACAAACGCCACGAAAATCCCCAGTCCATAGAAAACCATGGGCAACACGTAGGGAACCAAACCGCTGAACACGCTCAGAACGATGTGGTCGCCTTCGATATTGCCCCGAAGTCGTAGGGCCAGAGAAAGGGGTCTAAAAATATGAGATGCGATTTCAATGATCAGCATCAATGGCCCAAGCCAAAGCACGGGTCCTAGGAAATGTTTAAGGTACGACAGGCCATTCACTTTGAGGCCGACATAATTGTAATAAAGGAAAACAAACGTTCCCAAAGCAAGCGTCGTGTTCAGGTTGCTGGTAGGTGGCAAAAACCCAGGAATCAATCCGATGACGTTAGACACAAAAATAAAGACAAACAGACTCCCAATTACTGGAAAGTAATGGGGTGCCTCGTGAGCGCCCAACGTGCTTTCCGTCAGCTTGTACAATCCCTCAGCTGCAATTTCGAAGAAGTTGCGAAAGGTCCATTTGCCTTCCGGAACCAGAGCGCCATCAGAGGTCGCTCCCACACCTTGGCGGACTCGCTTAAGTTGTAATGCGGCCACAGCAGTACCAAGCATCACTAGAGCGGATACTCCGATGGCCATCGCCACATGATAGTAGTGGTGATCCAACGAGGGAATCAGCTGCAACCAATTAAAGCCATGATCTTCCATAATAAAACCAGAAAAACGAGCTCACTCTTTTTCACTCTTTTGGCGCGAAGAAAGACCAGAGGCCTCCGCCCAAAAGAGGAACTATGATTAAAGTGCCTAGACCCGATAACAAAGATGCGTTGGGAATTCCATGATTTCTCATCAAGAGGAGGGCTCCGGCGATCAAAATGACCACTTTTAGGGCTCCCAAAAAAGCCAAACGTACACCCCAACGCAGTCGATCGCCTTCGGGTGGCCCCAACAACATAGACGCCACCAAACCGGCCAAGACGGCAAGGTCCATAACTGAAAATAGAAAGAATACTCCCCACCAAACCAAGGCGGCCACCCATCGGTCAGCCGGGACTCCGATCAATGAAAGTACAGTTCCTGTCGCTGCCCAAAGCACTGATGCGGCTATGAAGGGCTTAAGCTGTTTGACGTTTATGGAGTCAACTCTTTGATTCACTTGTCTTTTTCCGTGTCCGAGGTGTCGAGGGCCCGCGCTGCCTTATAGATCCGCAAGACGGCTACTGCAAGTCCGGTGGCTCCCGAAATTACAATCCAGCTGAGCGAAAGGCCGAGCCACTGACAGATGAGGTATCCTATCCCAAGCCCCAGACCGCTCAGTCCAAGAATCTCGCCTGAAATCCACGCTAGCAAAGCAATGCCTTTAGCCCAGTCTTTCATTTTCGTTTGAGTGGGGTGGTCTGTCTTGCCAAACGTTCCCTAATTCGCGTCTGCCGGATCTTGATGACTTGAGGTGTGGGATACATTCTCTCGAGTTGTTCGAGTGTGACTAGGGCTGCCTCCCATTGACCCAGCTCTTCTTGAGCCGTAGCCAGAGCCAACTTGGCCTCAGAGGCGACTTTAGAATTGGGAAATCGATTCAACACCTGTTCAAAAGCTTTCATTGCTCGTTGATAGCGTTCTTTTTGGCCGAGGTTTGCATCGCCTGCTTCTTCATCACTGACTTGCGAGTTTTGGAGGTCTTGGCTCTGACCGGCAAGAGCAAGATAGGCCATTCCACTTTGGTAAAGCGCATCAGGTGCTAGAGGGCTAGTGGTTGATTGAAGCCCAATGGTCTCAAAAGTCTGAATCGCGTCTTCAAACTGCCAAAGATAGAACTGAGCACGACCAATCCGGTAAAGATACTCGCCATTGAGCTGGTCACTTGGATGATCCCTCAGCCATTTTCGATAGTGCTGAATCGCCGACTCATAGTTTCGAAGTTTGTTGAACAGAATCTCCCCAATTTGGATCTCTGCATCACGGGCTGCTGGCCCTGTGGGATCCACTTCCAAGTACTTCTTAAAGAGATTCAATGCGGCAGAGTGATTGCCGTTGAACAGGAGTTGCGTGGTCGCGGCCCTAAAAAGCGCCTGCTTACCCAGGGCCCCTTTTTGGTCCTTGGCAAAAGCCCTCTCAAATTGAGTAGCCGCGGCCGAATAACTTCCCTCATTCCATAGTTTTTCAGCAAGAATGTACTCTCCTTTGGCGCCAGTTCCGCCGCATGCCGATAACACTAGGGCAAGTCCGGTGAGCAGAAAGAGAGTTTGCAAGATTTCCGCCTTATTGGGCTTCGTCTGTTCCTGCTGTTGTCGCCGCTGCAGCGTCAATTCCAGGCTCAGTGTGCTCCTCAGCTTCAGGTAATGCCTCAAATGAAACGACTTTCTCTGCTGGGGCCATTGTCATCACGCGCACCCCTTGAGTGTTGCGGCTTTGCTCGCTGATACCCCCCACATTGACACGAATCATTTGGCCTTTATTCGAAACCAGCATGACATCACTGCCTGGAACAACTTGCCTCGAACCCATCACTGGCCCGTTTTTGTCAGTAGACTTCATGGTGATCACCCCTTTTCCGCCGCGGCTCTGGACGCGATACTCCTCCACAGGGGTGCGTTTTCCATAACCGTTCTCAGTGATCGTGAGAATTTCAAAAGTCCCGGCCTCCGGTGCCACCACTTCCATCGCAACAACGCGGTCACCGTCGTCCAAACCCATTCCAATCACACCCCGAGTGGCGCGGCCCATGGGACGGACATCTGTCTCTTCAAACCGTATGCTCATCCCCTCGCGTGAGCACAAAAACAAATGGTTAGAGCCGTTGGTCACCTTGGCACCCACCAACTCGTCTCCGTCGTCTGTGACGATAGCAATCACGCCTGCAGCGCGCACATTGGAGAACTCGCTCAGGGCCGTCTTTTTAATTACGCCAGCGCGGGTCACCATGACCACGTATTCGTTTTCACTAAATTCCTGCACCGGAAGAATGGCCTTAATCTTCTCGTTGGGCTGCAAGGCAATCAAGTTCACGATCGCCTTGCCTTTGGAGGTCCGACTTGCTTCCGGAATTTTGTACACTTTTAACCAGTAGGCTCGGCCTCGGTCGGTGAAGCAGAGCAGATAAGCTAATGTGTTGGTTCGAAAAATCGACGTTACGAAATCCTCGTCTGCTGTTGCAACTCCCTTGATCCCCTTGCCACCACGGCCTTGACGTCGAAACTGTGCGGGATCTGTGCGTTTGATGTAGCCGGAGTGGGTAATCGAAACGAGGGTCTCCTCGTCTGCGATGAGGTCTTCGACCTCAAAATCGGTGGATGCCCCAAATACGATTTCAGTTCGACGCTCGTCACCGTACCTGTCTTTGATTTCGATCAGCTCATTCTTAATGATTTCGAAAACTCGCTTCTCATTTGCCAGGATCAACTTGAGTTCTTCGATCAGCTTCAAAACTTCATGGTACTCGGCAATGATCTTATCACGCTCAAGCCCTGTCAGACGCTGCAACCTCATATCAAGAATTGCTTGAGCCTGGATTTCTGAGAACGAAAACCGATCAATCAACGCTCCGCGCGCTTCTTCTGGACCCTTGGACGTTTTGATCAGTGTAATGACTTCGTCGATATTTTCGACAGCGCGCTTGAGCCCCTCCAAAATATGGGCGCGAGCTTCGGCCTTCTTGAGGTCAAAAATGGTTCTACGGACGACGACATCTTTGCGGTGCTCAATAAACGCCCACAACATGTCGCGTAGATTGAATACTTTGGGCTGATTGTTATGGATCGCAAGTAGATTGATGCTGAAGCTGTCCTGCATTTGGGTCAGCTTGTAGAGACGATTAAGAATCACGTTCGAGTTTTCGTTTTTCTTGATCTCGATCACGATTCGCATTCCGGTGCGGTCCGATTCATCACGAAGATCCGAGATCCCCTCAATTCTCTTGTCTCTCACCAGCTCCGCTATTTTCTCAATCAGCTTTGCCTTGTTGACTTGATACGGTAGCGACGTAACGATGATTCGCTCGCGATCACCCTTGAAGGTCTCGATCTCGGCTTTGCTACGCATACGAACCGTACCGCGACCCGATCGATAGGCCTCCTTGAGTTCTTCGCCACCAAACGCATACGCACCGGTAGGAAAGTCTGGACCCTTGACGAATTTAAGCATCGCATTGGTATCCAGAGAAGGGTCATCGATGAGCGCTGTTGTAGCGTCGACGATTTCGCAAAGATTATGAGGCGGAATGCTCGTCGCCATACCAACCGCGATCCCTGCAGAACCATTGACGAGTAGGTTAGGAACTCGGGTCGGAAGGACTAACGGCTCGGTCAAGCTGTCATCATAGTTAGGCCCAAAGTCCACCGTTTCTTTGTCAATATCCGCAAGGAGCTCATCGGTGATCTTGTCCATGCGAATTTCTGTGTAGCGCATGGCGGCTGGAGCGTCCCCGTCGATGGAACCAAAGTTGCCTTGCCCATCCACAAGCGGATAACGAAGGGAGAAATCCTGCGCCATTCGGACAATGGTGTCGTAAACGGCCACGTCACCATGCGGATGATATTTACCGATTACATCACCCACTACACGGGCTGATTTTTTGTAAGGTTTGTTGTGAGTGTTTCCTAAGTCATACATCGCATACAAAACCCGGCGATGGACTGGCTTAAGGCCGTCACGGACATCTGGTAGGGCGCGACCGATGATCACGCTCATTGCGTAGTCGAGGTAGGCTCCGCGCATTTCATCTTCGATTTTTACGACGACAATTCCCTTGTCGTGATTACCTGCCGGTGGAATCTGAGTGGACTCGCTCATAGTGGTATCCTTGCGACCTAATTCAGGTGATTATATGTCGAGATTTCTAACGCGAAGGGCATTCTCTTCGATAAACTGGCGCCGAGGCTCCACCTGGTCGCCCATCAGCACAGAAAAGATGCTGTCTGCGTCTACTGCATCTTCAACCGAAACTTTAAGCAAGGTGCGCCGCTCAGGATCCATAGTCGTCTCCCAGAGCTGCTCAGGATTCATTTCGCCCAGGCCTTTATAGCGCTGGATTGTCATTCCTGCTTTACTCTGCTCTACCAAGGCCTGGGCAAGGGCCTCGGCATCAGAAAGTTCGACGGGAACTTTTTCACCGACTGTGAACGAGTAAGGGGCACTACCAAGGGTATTCATGATTTGGAGCTGCTTTTGCAATTCCTCGAACTCGGGTGACGTCACCATGCCTAGGTTAATCGCAAACTGTTTTTTAGATCCATGCTGGGTGCTATCGACCTGGGCAATCCAGGCGTTGTGCTCGGCATCCTTGGCAGTCTGAAATTGCAAAGCGATCCCTTGTTTCATGCAGTCAGAGGCCACTTTGACTAGAATCGCCTTCAGCTTTTCTTCGGTCTCCAGAGACTGAGAAGTCAGACCTTCTTGGAGTAATCCGCGAAGCACATCTGGATGGATTCTCCGGGAGAGTCGTTCAATGGACTTACTGAATCGATGGGCGGCTTTAAGAGCAGGCACGACCTGACTCGCAGGAACAGTCTTGCCCGCCGCTGTGACCGAGACTCCTTCAAGACCGCTGGTCAGAAGGTACTCACCCAACTCTTGTTCATTCTTGAGATAGCGTTCTTTTTGTCCCTTTTTGACCTTATAAAGGGGCGGCTGCGCGATGTAGAGATAACCTTTTTCAATCACCTCTGGCATCTGACGATAAAAGAAAGTCAAAAGCAGCGTGCGAATATGCGAACCGTCCACGTCTGCGTCGGTCATGATGACGATCTTATGGTATCGCAACTTGGCAATATCGAAATCGTCTTTCCCAATTCCAGCACCTAGCGCAGTAATCAGGATTTTAATTTCTTCGAATGAAAGCATCTTATCAAAGCGAGCTTTCTCAACGTTTAAGATCTTTCCTTTAAGAGGAAGGATCGCTTGATTGCGACGCGAACGACCCTGTTTTGCTGAACCACCGGCGCTGTCCCCTTCGACCAGAAACAACTCACAGAGGGCCGGATCTTTTTCTTGGCAGTCCGCCATTTTTCCAGGAAGGCCCGACCAATCTAGGGCAGTTTTTCTACGAGTGAGGTCTCTCGCTTTACGCGCAGCAATTCGGGCCAGCGCCGAATCAATCGCTTTTTGAATGATCTTTTTTGCAATCGAGGGATTTTGCTCAAAGTAGTCTGTGAGCTTTTCAAAGACGATCGAATTAACGAAGCCTTCTACCTCGCTGTTGCCTAGCTTAGTCTTGGTCTGACCCTCAAACTGCGGTTCTGGGACTTTGGTGCTGATGACGCAGGCCAGACCTTCCCGAATGTCTTCACCGGTAAGACCTTCTTTTAAATCTTTTCCCAGACCCGATTCAGAAAGATACTTGTTCACAACACGCGTAAGGGCATTTCTGAAACCTGAAACGTGGGTTCCGCCTTCGATTGTGTTGATGTTGTTCACATACGACGTGATCGTTTCAGAGTACGAATCATTCCACTGAAGAGCGACCTCTGCGCGGAGCCAATCTTTTTCATGAGCAAAATAGATGATGTTCTCGTGAAGCCGCTGCTTGGATTTGTTGATGTGTTCAACGAACTGGCTGATTCCACCTTGGTAATGAAAATCGAAACTTTTGACTGGATCCGGGCGTTCATCAGTCAAAGTGATGCGCAGACCCGGATTCAAAAATGCAAGCTCGCGGAAACGGTTTGCTAGAGTGTCCGCATTAAATTCGACAGTCTCGAAAATTTCTGGATCAGGTTTGAAGGTGGTTTGGGTTCCTCTTTTGTCCGTGACTCCAGTTTCTTTGAGAGGAGCCTCGGGTTTGCCACGCCGATAAATCTGTCGGTACACTTTTCCGCCTTGCCGGACCTCAACTTGAAGTTGGTCGGACAAGGCGTTGACCACGGCAGCGCCCACACCGTGGAGTCCACCTGAAACCTTGTAAGCACCGCCGTCCTCGTTGAACTTGCCGCCAGCATGGAGCTTGGTCATGACGACTTCGACCGCTGAAATACCCGTTGCATGCATGCCGACTGGAATTCCACGACCATCGTCTTCAACGGTTACGCTGTTATCGACATGAATTCGAACATTAATGTTTTTTGCATGACCGGCAAGGGCCTCATCGACTGAGTTGTCGACGATTTCATAAACGCAGTGATGAAGTCCCCGGACACCGGTATCTCCGATGTACATGCCAGGGCGTTTGCGAACAGCTTCAAGCCCTTCGAGGACTTTGATTTTGTCGGCTGAATAGTCGGTGGAGACCTGCGATACCAAATTTTCCGACATGCTGTTTAACCTCTCCCGCTCCTTGAGCAAGCGTTACGAATCAGGAGTGACTTGTCCCTTCTCGACTCGAAAAACCTTTCCCGGCAGCCCGGACGCCTCCGTGCTGGTCACAAAAACTTGAAGATCCGTTTCCTCGATGGACTCCATCAAGAAGCGCCTGCGCCGCAGGTCGAGCTCTGATGAAAAATCATCGAGAAGCAAAACTGGCCGATGACCGGTGACCTCACGAAAGCTGGAGATCTCTGTCAGCTTCAAAGCGAGAAGAGCTGTTCTAACTTCTCCCTGAGAACCTGTACCCTTGAGCGATGCACCTTCGTGTTCGATCGCCCAATCATCCCTATGGGGCCCCAAAAGAGTGACTCCCTGTCGGAGCTCCTCTGCCTGATTTGCCTCAAAACGGGATTTCAGCCAGTTTTCAATTACTTCTAGTGAAGGCAAGGGGTGGTGTCCAGCAAAATGAACTCCATTTAAGATCCCGATTTCGTTATTTTTTTTGACTATTCGAGGACTTCGATGGTCGGGTCCTTTGGCCAAGTAAAGCAAGCCTAATTGGGAGTTGTTTGACGCTATGCGTGAGGCTTCTTTTTGAACCCTTTTTAGGTTTTTTTCGAGCCAGCGAAGACGAGCGAGCAGGAGAGTGGCTCCGAGTTGAATCAGAGGGTAGGTAAATTCGAATAATACCCCCTGATAACGACCCGCCCGCTCTTTGAGTAAGGCGTTTCTCTGGTCCACCAAACGAGAATACTGAAGCGTCTTTTCAAGATAATCAGAGTCTTCGGCAGCGATCACTCGATCAAGATAGGCACGACGCACTGCCGGCTCGCCACGAATCAGATCATGGTCGCCTGGATTAAAACAGATGGCATGAAAGGCCAGCTCTGCAGATCCAAACTTCTGCTTAAGATATCCCGCCCCGCTCTGAGCACGTTTTCCATTCACTAGAGCGGTTTTTCTGACCGTTTCAGTAAGGGGGTCTTTTTGAAGGAGTACTTGAAAATGGCTTTTCCACTCGTTCGTCGGGCGCTGTGATGCCTGGTCCGGACTGATCCAGCTGTCGAGCTGAGAGCTGAGAGCGCCGAATTGGATCCAATCTTGTGGTTTGGAGTCACGAAAGGATCGGAGTGAGGCAAGCAATGAAATGGCTTCTAGGACTGAAGTTTTACCTTGCCCATTATTTCCTAAAAGCAGATTGAGCCCCCCAGACGGCTCAATTTCAATTCTGTGAAGATTACGAAAACAAGTGACCGAGAGTCGCTCGATTCGCATTTAAATGCGCATGGGCATGATGACGTAGGTGTGATTTCCCTCGTCCTTGCCCGAAACGATCCCTGGGCTGAGCTTGTCTTTTAATGATAGCTGAATTTCGTCGGATTCAGTCACTTCGAGACAATCCAAAAGATACTTTGCGTTGAACCCCACTTCGAGAGTTTCGCCAGAAAAAGTAACATCCAGTTCTTCGCGGGCGTCTCCAAGATCAGGGTTACTGGAGGAAATAACCAGAGAATAATCTTGCATGGAGAGCTTAATTCCCCGGCTCTTTTCGTTAGCAAGAAGGCTCACGCGCTTCAAGGCGGCGTGAAGCTCTTGCCGGTTAACCTTAAGAACGCGGTCAGTGTTTTTGGGGACTACTTGTCTATAGTCAGGATACTCGCCTTCAATCAGACGAACAAAGAGATACGTGGTTCCCATCTGGACAAAAAGATAACCACGCTCAAATGCCAGTCCGACAGTTGAACTTCCTTGGTCCAACATTCTCCTGAATTCAATCAGCCCTTTTCTCGGGATAATGATGCCTCTCTTGAGATCAGGAGCAGTGAGAAAAATCTCCGCATCAACATACGATAGACGATGACCGTCAGTAGCAGTCATTCTCATTAAATTGTTTTCAAGTGCCTCGAAGTAGACACCATTAAGAAGATAACGAGTGGCATCCAGCGATACGGCAAATTCTGTCCGATCAATCATTGCGGCGAGAGAATCTACTCGCGCATCAAAATAATTTTTTTCTTCAAAGTGAGGAAGCGCTGGAAATTCGTCCGCTGCCAAACTCACTAGGTTGAACTTCGATTTTCCGCAGAGGATTTCAACCCAGTTATTTTCTTTTTTGGAGATGACGAGATCTCGGTTGGGAAGCTCTTTTACAATTTCGAGAAACTGCTTTGCCGAGAGTGTAACCTTGCCCGCCTCTCCTCCTTGAATCGGAAGAAGAATTTTAATTCCCACCTCAAGGTCGGTGGCTGCGATGGATAGCTGAGAATCCGAGACGGTAAGAAGAACGTTTCCCAGAATCTGGACAGTATTCTTCTTCTCGACCACAGATTGGGCGCGCTGAAGAGCTTGAAGAAGAGGTTCGCGATGAATGGTGAACTTCATATGAAAATCCTTAAACCACAAGGTTCGTCCCGGTCATTGCACAGGGCGAAGGCATTTAAAAGACTAAGAGTTTAAATAAAACTAGTATCAGTAGTAGGGTGTGTGGATATGTGGATAAGTGGTTTAACTATTTATAAACATTGACTAAAGTCATAGGCAAAGTGTGTTGAAAACTCAGTGGGTAACTTTTGATAATTGGGGATAAGTACCCCAGGGTGGTGGTTGGAAAAGTTATACACATAGTTATCCACAAAAAATGGGGATAACTTTCTAATTACCGACTTTTTTAGTGTGTAGTTATGAATAACTGGCCCTTCTTTTTTTAGGTTTTCCACATTATCCACATTTTTTTGAGTCTGGGAGGATGTGGAAAACTCACATTTTGGAAGAAACGAAATGTGGATAATGTGGATATGTGGAAAAGTTGTGTAAGTATTTGTTTTTAAAATACTAAAATGTAAAAAGTTATCCACATTAGAGCCAGGGATGAGACAGAGGGAGACAGAAATCAGTAGGGAACCACCTGAGAGAGTGGGACTTCCTAATTGTTTTCCACAATTTTGGGATGTTCTATCCACAAAAATGTATTGTTGACTAAAGAAGGTTCTGAATTCCTTCGACCGCTTCTCTAATACTGGTGTCGATTTCGATACTGGCCTCAATCGTCTCGCAGGCGTGAAGAACTGTTGAGTGATCTCGTCCACCAAAATGAGCTCCAATCTCCTTCAGGCCGAGCTCGGTGTACTTGCGTGTGAGGTAAATAGCGATTTGGCGCGGGCGCGCCACGGTGCGGGCCCGGCTTGAACCTTTTAAATCATGGATCTTAATCTGGTAGTGGCGGGCAACCGCAGACTGAATGCTCTCAACAGTCAGTGTAGGTGTGAGTTCCTCGTCAGCAATTCTGAGTTCTTGCCGAGCCATATCCAGAGAAATCTCTGCGCCTGTAAGCGAGGCTTGTGCCTTGAGTTTAATGAGGGTGCCTTCGAGCTCGCGAACGTTCGATTTGATGTGAGTCGCAAGAAAGGTGGCCACTTCATCTGGAAGGTAGACGTCATCGCGTTCGGCCTTTTGTTTCAGGATTGCGATTCGGGTTTCAATTTCAGGGTATTGAATGTCTGCAACCAATCCACATAGAAAGCGAGTTTTGACTCGCTCCTCGAGCTTTTCGATTTCTTTAGGTGGACGATCACTCGTGACAACGATCTGGCGTTTTGAGCTCTGAAGAGCATTAAAGGTATGAAAAAACTCCTCCTCACTGCGCTCTTTTCCTGCCAGGAATTGAATGTCATCGATCAAGATCATGTCAAAGCTGTTGCGATATTTGTTCCTGAACCGGTTCATCTGCTGCGTTTTTACCGCTTCAACCATTTCGTTCACGAACTGCTCGGCCGACAGATAGGCAACTTTGGCATTGGGACGTTGAGCCTTAAAATGATTGGCAATTGCATGAAGCAGGTGCGTCTTGCCTAATCCGGGAGCACTGTAAAGGAACAGAGGATTATATTCTTGGGCGGGTTTCTCTGCGACTGCAATGGCCGAGGCATGGGCAAACTGGTTGCTGGCCCCAACCACATAGTTATCAAAGGTGTGGCTTGGATCGATCTGGATCTCGTAGTTGCCTGTGGAAGGGCTTAGCTCTACTCGGTCAAGTCGTTCTGTACGCTCGGGTCTTTCGTTCAGTTCATTGAGTCTGTCCTGGCCAAGTCTATCGTTAAAAGAGCTCAGTTCATCACCCGGAGGAACGAGGGCAGCCGATTCTTCTTCTGGCAGAACTTCTATCTGGAGGCGGCAAGAGGACCCTAGAATCTGGGCAAAAATCTCTTCAATGATCTTTTGATGGTGCTCAACCACCCAGTTTTTTTGCCAAAGAGTTTCGCAGGCAAATTGGACAGTCCAAGCTTGTCCATCATGACGGGTTCCCAGAAAACGGAGAGAAGAAATCCAAGCACGTACCTGCTCTGGAGTGATCCGTTGTTGAATGGCCTGGAGGGCTGTCTTCCACAGCTCCGGGAATTGCGATGGATCAATGTCAAAACCGTTTCTGGACATCGTTTGCCGATCTCTTGGGGGATCTCGTGGAAAGTGGGCGTCGTAGCATGGGCTCATGTGCTTGACAATGCGGGCTCCAATCGACTAGACCCAAGCTCCTTATGAAACGCACCTATCAGCCCAGCCGCACTAAGCGCCGTCGTCGACATGGATTCCGTGCCCGGATGGAGACCACCGGTGGCCGCAATGTGCTGAAGAGCCGTCGAGCCAAGGGTCGTAAACGACTGACTCCGAGTGTCGCTGGAAAGTAAAGCCGGCTCAGGTCGACGGTTGGCGTACTCAAATCGCCTCCACCATCGACGAGAGTTTCTTGAATTCTTTTCTGGAAGCCAGGTTTATCGGCTCAGGCACTGCTCTGTCTTTCGCAAAGCGAACCCTTTGGGTCACTTCCGGCTGGGCGTGACTTTTAAGGCTAAGATGTCTTCCGTAGAAAGAAATGCGTTGCGCCGTCGGATCCGAGAGACGATTCGGATTTTGGGGCCTGCATTAGGGTCCTTCGATTACAACATAGTGGTGATGAAGCTTCAAAGGCCTGCCCTTCTCTTTGGGCGGGAGCTGGCTCGAGAAATTCAAGACGGTTTGCTCACCCAAGAGCCCGCTGAGTCGAAGGCATGGAGAAAGAAATGAACTCCCCCAGCTTCAGGGCTCGGCTTGCGCATTATCTGTGGCGAGTCTACCGAGTGATCTTGTTCCCGTTCCTTTTGGCTTTGTCAGGAGGGGGTGGGGCTCATCAGGGCTGTCGACATTACCCCTCGTGTAGTGAATTTGCTCTCGCGCAAGTGAGTCGAAATGGGTGGATCAGGGGTGGATTTGCAGGGCTGAAGAGAATTTTCACCTGTCACCCCTTTGCTAGGCCGGTAGTAGTGGACCGGGCAACTAACGAGAAGTAGAAGGCCACTCATGGATCGCAAGACAATTTTGGCAATTCTGATCAGTTTTGGAATCTTTTTAAGTTGGCAACACTTCGTATTGAGCAAGTACCAACAGGTTCCCTCGACTGAGGGTGTTGCCGCAATCCAGGCTGCCTCGGGAACTTTGCGGTCAGAACCGCGTGAGAAAAGTGCAGTGCCTCAAACCTCGGTGGCGTCTGTTGCTCGCGAGCAAAAGAAGTTGATACTGGCTCAAGGCGAGTTGGGAATCGGAAATGGAGCGAGAGCACTCGAGTTTTGGAATTACTCGACGTCTTCTGAGGTCATTTCTTCTTCTGAAGTGGTGGGATCGGTGCCCCAATTGGATTTGACCGTGGATCATCCAGATTATTCGTTTTTGGGCTCACTTGTTGGAAATTTACGAGAACGTTCAGCGCAGGAGTTAGAGTGGACCTTTGAAAACGATGCGGTCCAACTCAAGCGTGAGGTGGTTGCGCGGCCGACTGAAAGTTTTGTCGATGTTTCTTGGAACATCAAATTTAAGAAGGCGGCACCAAAAGTTGCCTTCGTTTCTCTGATTTCTCCGCTGCAAACCGATAAAGGCGAAGCGGCTGACAGAAAACTTGTATATTTGGGCGGTAAGACCGTTGAGACTTTAGCAGCGAGTGAAAACGCAAAGTTGACGGATGTTCTGGTCCCTACTGCTTGGATTGGAATCGAAAACCGGTATTTCATCCTGTCAGCACTGGATCGCTCAGGAACGAGTCGGGCTTTGGTACAGCCCCTTGCCGAAAACGGAAACCGCTTGAGTTTAGTTTATCCTGTGAATGGAAATTCCGCAGTGATACCGATTCGGGTTTATTTTGGACCAAAAAAGGCTGAACTTTTGAAAAAGGCGAGCCCGAGCTTAGTGACTGCGATTGATTTTGGATGGCTCACCCCGCTTGCTTTATTGATTTTGAACTTCATGAATTGGCTGTTTTCGTTTTTGAAAAATTACGGAGTGGCCATCATCGTGTTGACCACAGTTCTCAAAATTCTTCTCTATCCGCTCACCTACAAGAGCATGAAGAGCATGAAAAAGATGGCGACTCTTCAGCCGCAGCTGCAAAAGCTGAGGGAGAAATACGCAAACGATAAAGAAGCCTTGAATCGGGAGATGCTCACGTTGATGAGAACTCACGGCTATAACCCGATGGCCGGATGTCTCCCAATGTTAATTCAAATGCCTGTATTCTTTGCGCTTTATCGCGTGTTGTATGGTTCCTTTGAATTGTATCAGGCTCCGTTTGCTCTTTGGATTCATGATCTTTCTGCCAAGGATCCTTGGTACGTCACCCCGGTTCTCCTCACTGCGGTGATGTACTTTCAGCAAAAGTTGACGCCAAGCACAGCCACAGACCCCGCCCAGGCCAAAATGATCCAATGGATGCCGGTGATTTTTGGCGTTTTTATGATCCAGCTTCCCTCTGGTTTGACGCTCTACATGCTTACTAATGCGGTGGTGAGCATCATTCAGCAGCTCATCCTGAACAAGAAGCTGGAAATGGTTGCGCCAGCTCCGGCGATTCATGGAAAAAAGAAATCGCCCTGAGCAAAGCAGTTACCTCCGGGAAGAAACCATTGCTTCGCCGATCACTGCATCTGGCGGGGCAGTGACCGCAATTCGGGTAAGCGGAACTCGGGCGCAAGCTGTTCTGACGAGCCTTTGCGATGATGCTGAGTCTATCTTGTCAAGGCCCAGGCAGCTCAGGCTCACGGGACTGCACGATTTGGCAGGCCGAAAAATTGACCAGTGTCTCGCTGTTTTTTTTGAGCAGGGGTTCAGTTTCACGGGCGAGGCTTCTTTTGAGCTTTTTCTTCATGGCGGAGGACTCATTCAGTCACAGGCGATGAAGGCCCTGCTAGAAGTGGGATGTAAGGCGGCCTTGCCGGGTGAGTTCAGTTTCAGAGCGGTCAAAAATGGAAAGATGACATTGGACCAGGCTGAGGCAGTCCGCGATTTGATTGAGGCGACTAATGAGACCGCCCACGAGCTTGCCCTGGATAGGCTGGGAGGTTCTTCGGCCCGACTTTTTGAAGAGTATGCAGAGATTTTGCGCCAGACTTTGACCTTGGCTGAGGCGGGGATCGACTTTTCGGACCAGGATTTGGACGAAGTTTCGATTGCTAGACTGACGCAACGTCTCCCGCAAGTTGTGGAGTTTCTCTCAAGAACAGAAGCAACGCTTGAACGGGGCCGAAGGATTCAAGAAGGCCTGCACATTGCGCTAGCTGGCCTGCCCAACGCGGGAAAATCCACCCTTTTTAATGAACTTCTTGGCGCTGATCGTAGCCTCGTGTCTGATGAGGCTGGGACAACGCGCGACATCATCCGTGAAAGAATTAGACTTCGATCCCCCCAAGGAGACCAAGACTGGACGCTTTGGCTGCATGACACTGCAGGTCTCCGCTCGAATACAGGGCGAGTCGAGGGGCTTGGAATTGAACGGGCGCTTCAGGCCGCACGAGAGGCAGATTTGGTGCTGTTCGTGGTGGATCCTACGATGGATCTGTTAGTTGCGCGGGACGAATGGAGACGCACGGGCAGCCCAGTTTCAAAAACTTTAGTCGTTTTTCATAAGGCAGATCTCGAGCCCGACGCCGTTGCAAGGCGGGCGCTCGAGGATCGATGGCATCACGAGACAGGGTGCAAAGTTGAATGCTGGGTTTCTTCGAAGACTCAAGAAGGGTTCCCCCTCTTCTTGAATAGACTTTCAGAGAGGTGCAATTATTTGACCGCAATAGAGCCCGGCCAGTGGGCCCTAACGAGGCTTGAACAGCAGGATGCGGTTCGCCAAGCGCGAGAGGCTTTAGAAAGAGCCCTCTCTGCAGAGGGACACGACCTTCTTGCTGCAGACCTGCGGAACGCCCTGGAGCACTTGAGCTTCTTCATCGGGAAAACTTCGGCTGAGGATGTGCTGGGAAGGATCTTTTCGCAGTTCTGTATCGGCAAGTAAGCGCTTCTTGGTTATACGCATTCTATGCAAAAAATAGGTGTCATTGGTGCCGGCCAAATGGGTCTGGGAATTGCCCAGACTGCCGCTCAGTCTGGGTTCGAAGTCTGTCTTTCGGATTTGAGTCTCGAAACTGCCTCAAAGGGGCTGGACAGGATTGGCACTCAACTTCAAAAAATGGTTGAGAAAGCTAAGCTTAGCTCTTCTGAGCGAGATCAAACGCTTTCTAGAATCAAGCCGATCGCTTCATTGAAAGAGGTTTCTGATTGCGATCTGATCATTGAGGCTGTGAGCGAAAAATTCGATCTGAAGGCCGCAATTTTTAAAGAGCTCGATTTAGTGGCCGGTCCGCAGGCTGTGCTGGCGACCAATACTTCTTCTATTAGTATTACTAAAATTGCCGCTCAAACCAAAAGAGCGGATCGGGTCATTGGGATGCATTTCATGAACCCAGTTCCAATCATGAAGCTGGTTGAGGGCATTAGAGGGATTCAGACCTCGAATCAGACTTTTGGGGCTGTAAAAGCAACGGCTGAGAAAATGGGCAAAACCTTCATCGAGGCAAAGGACTTTCCAGGCTTTGCGGTGAATCGGATTTTGATGCCGATGATCAATGAGGCCGTCTACGCCCTTTATGAGGGAGTGGCCTCTGTTGAGGATATCGATTCTGCAATGAAACTAGGTACCAACCAACCAATGGGGCCCCTCACTCTTGCGGACTTTATCGGGTTGGACACATGCCTTGCGATCATGGAAGTGCTGCACGAAGGCTTAGGTGACACCAAGTATCGTCCGTGCCCTTTGCTAAAAAACTATGTCGCTGCGGGTTGGTTGGGCAGAAAATCAGGCAAAGGATTTTATACTTATGACAACAAATGACGGACACTCAGCCCTTTCGACTGTTCGAGTTGACCGCAAAGAGCTCGGGATTCAGGTGGTGACTGTCAGTAGGGTTGAGGCCCTCAACGCACTCAACTCGACGGTTCTTAAGGAACTCCAAGAGGTGTTGCGGCAGGCCGCAGATGAACCCGAAGTACGCGTGGTCATTTTAACGGGCGAGGGCAAAAAGTCTTTCATTGCAGGCGCAGACATTCTTGAGATGAAGGATAAACAGCCGGAGGAGGCTGTCGCCTTTGCGCAGCTCGGACATGAGGTAGCCAAATTGCTCGAACTCATGCCCAAGCCTACGATTGCTGCAGTGAATGGTTACGCCTTGGGTGGCGGTTGCGAGATGGCAATGGCATGCGACTTCATTGTTGCGGCCGACAATGCTGTTTTTGGTCAGCCAGAAGTGGGTCTGGGCATAATTCCTGGGTTTGGCGGGACCATTCGTTTGGCAAAACTGGTTGGTATAGGGCGCGCGAAGGACCTTGTCTTTTCAGGTCGAAAGATTGGGGCAGCTGAGGCTCAGGCGATAGGGCTGGCCTCACAAGTGTTTCCACAAGAAGGGTTCATGGACAAGGTGCTTACCTTGGCGGCGCAGATCAGCAGAAACTCTGCTCCAGCCATTGCTCGCTGCAAGGCGCTAATAAATGAGTTTTCTGAGAGCGTTGGGTTGAACGGAAAGGTAGACGCCGAGGCCCATGCCTTTGGCAGGTTGTTTGGAAGTTCTGACCAGCGTGAAGGCATGGGAGCTTTTTCGGAAAAGCGTAAGCCAGCTTTTGTTGGACTCTAGGAGGAGTAAGACGATGTCGATTGAAGTTTCTTCTCAGTTTGGATGGCCAGAAGTGGATGAGTCCAAGAAGCTCCTTCTTGAGCAGCTCAAGGGTTTTGCAAGATCACAGATTGCCCCGAAGGCAAAAGAGTTGGACGAGACCGGGCACTTTCCGACTGAGATTATTGGGCAGCTTGCTGAGATGGGCCTCATGGGAATGATGGTTCCAGAGCAGTGGGGCGGAGCCGCGATGGATACTGTTTCTTACGCTATGGCGATGGAAGAAGTTTCTGCTGCCTGTGCGTCTACCGGCGTGATCATGTCAGTGAACAATTCATTGGTTTGTGCGCCGATCGAAAAGTTTGGCAACGACCAGCAAAAAAAGCAGATTCTCGAACCGCTCGCCCAAGGCCGCAAGCTGGGCTGTTTTGCTCTTTCTGAACCCGGTCATGGATCGGACCCCGCAGGCTTGAAACTCTCAGCGACGCGTGTGCCTGGTGGTTGGAAACTGAAAGGTTCAAAAAATTGGATCACTAACGGCCGAGAAGCGGACTACGCGATTGTGTTTGCGAACGCGGACCGTGAAAAAGCGCACCGCGGGATTGCTGCCTTTATAGTGGACACGAAAAGTCCAGGGTTTCAGGTTGCCAAGCTTGAAGACAAACTCGGGATTACGGCGTCTTCGACAGCCGCCCTCTTTTTCGATGATGTTTTTGTGCCGGAGGGAAACTTGCTTGGCAAAGAAGGCGAAGGGTTTAAAATCGCCATGTGGACATTGGACGGTGGTCGCATCGGAATTGCCTCGCAAGCTTTGGGGATTGCTCGCTGTGCATTGGACGCTTCGAAGCGGTTTGCCTCCGAGCGGGAACAGTTTGGGGCTCCGATAGCAAAGCTTCAGGCGATTCAATTCCATTTGGCGGATATGGCCACTCGGCTCCAGGCGGCTCGCCTGCTGACCTGGCATGCTGCTCGATGCAAAGACCTTGGGCAGAAGTACACTAAAGAAGCGGCGATGGCAAAGCTCGCTGCCTCTGAAGCGGCCATGTGGATTACGACTAAGGCTATTCAGGTTCACGGTGGCTACGGCTTTACAAAGGAGTATGTCGTCGAGCGTAATTTCAGAGACGCAAAAATTACGGAAATCTATGAGGGCACATCTGAGATTCAACGTTTGGTAATTGCCGCGCAAGAACTGGCTGAGGTTGCCCAGAAATGACTGCACCGATCCGAGTCCTTGTCGCTAAGCCAGGGCTGGACGGCCACGACCGCGGCGCCAAGGTCGTCGCGCGTGCTTTGAGGGATGCCGGATTCGAGGTCATTTATACTGGACTACACCAGACACCTGAGATGATAGCGCAGACCGCGCTGCAAGAGGACGTGCAAGTGATCGGCCTCAGCATTCTTTCAGGGGCCCACGCTGTACTGGTTCCCGAGGTTTTGCGCAGGCTAAAAGATGCAGGTCTGGGCGATGTGCTGCTCGTGGTAGGAGGCATCATTCCGGAGTCTGATATTGCTGAACTCAAGTCTCAGGGTGTGCACATGGTGTTCACTCCAGGAACTCCGCTACCGGAGGTCGTGGAGTATATTCGAAGCTACGCTCCCCGCCGATCGTGAAGGAACATCGGTGGAGTGAGAACGCCCGGATTGTTTTAACTGAGCGGTACTTGCTCCGAGACGACTCTGGGCGAACGACCGAGACGCCGGACCAGCTTTTGTGGCGAGTCGCCCGATCGATCGCTGACGTGGAGAAGTCCATACACCGGCGAAGATGGGCCCAGCGCTTTTATGAACTGATGGCTTCTGGAGATTTTTTGCCCAATTCTCCGACTCTGATGAATGCAGGGCGCGAAAACGGACAACTGGCTGCATGCTTCGTGATTCCGATAGAGGATTCGCTGGATTCAATTTTTGACGCCTTGAAATATGCGGCAAAAATCCACCAGTCTGGCGGAGGAACGGGGTTTTCTTTTTCACGGTTGAGAGGAAAGGGCTCAGAAGTAAGCACATCTCATGGCGTAGCTGGTGGGCCTCTTGCATTTCTCCAGATTTTTGACCAATCCACTGAGGCAATCAAACAGGGTGGCGTGCGCAGAGGCGCAAACATGGGGGTGTTGCGGGTGGATCACCCTGACATTCTCGAGTTTATCGACATCAAACGAGATCAAACATCGATCACAAACTTTAACCTGTCGGTTGGGGTCACCGGAGCCTTTTTTGATGCGTTGGCAAAGGGTCGTAAAGTAGAGCTGAGGTGCCCACATTCGGGTCGTGCTGTCCGAAGTGTTGCCGCGCAGGAAATTTTTGATCGCATCGTAGATTCGGCATGGAAATGCGGCGATCCCGGGCTCCTCTTTTTGGACAGAATGAACCTTTTTAACCCGACACCCACGAGGGGGGCGTTTGAGGCGACCAATCCGTGCGGCGAACAACCTCTTTTGGGTTACGAAGCGTGCAACTTGGGGTCCATCAATCTTGGAAACTTCGTGGGTCCGTCGGGCATCGAATGGCAGAGACTGGCAGATGCTGTGCATTTGGCCATTCGCTTTTTAGACGATGTGATTGATGCCAATCACTACCCCTTGCTTGAGAGCGAGGCGATCACGCGACGCAACCGTAAGGTGGGGTTGGGAGTGATGGGGTTTGCAGATTTATTGCTAGCGCTAGGGATTCCCTACGGCGCCCCTGAGGCTGAGCAGCTCGGTGAAACGCTGATGGCCTGGGTGGATCGTCACGCCAAAACAGCCTCGGCGCAGCTGGCGCTGGAGCGTGGTGCATTTGAAGGCTTTGCTCGATCTCTCTGGGCACGACTGGGATATCCCAAGCTCCGAAATGCAACCGTGAGTACTGTCGCCCCGACAGGGACGATTAGCCTTCTCCTTGGGGCCTCGAGCGGCATTGAGCCAATTTTTGCTGCTCACTTGAGGCGAAACGTACTGGGAGGAAAGCGGCTCACAGAGCTGCACCCCGCTGTTGAGAAGGCTCTTCGGCAAAAAGGGGTCGGGGATCTCAACGTGAGCGAGGATTCAATCGGTCAGCGTTTGGGCGCAGCATGGCGACCCGCCAGAGTTCTTTCAATCGAGGAACACCTTTACACGCAAGCTGCCTTTCAGCGGCACTCGGATAGCGCAGTTTCAAAAACAGTGAATCTTCCGGAGAGTGCTTCCCGGCAGGATGTGGCACGAGCGTATCTCCTGGCGCACCAGTTAGGCTGTAAGGGCATAACTGTTTACCGAGATAAGAGTCGATCCTCCCAGGTCCTTGAACAGGCTGCGCCCGGAGCAGTTTGTGATTTGTGCGTGGATTGATCTTCTTAAGACCTTAGAATAAAGCTTGAGGAAGGTGCGGGTGTAGCTCAGTTGGCTAGAGTGCGAGCTTCCCAAGCTTGAGGTCGAGGGTTCGAGCCCCTTCACCCGCTCCATTTCACACCCTCCCTTGGTTTCCATTTTTGTGGTAAGGGACGCGCCGGCATGGGTACTGCTGGCTCAAATCAATGGGATGTAATTGTGATTGGCGGAGGCCATGCAGGGTGCGAGGCCGCGCACGCATCGGCTAGGATGGGGTGTCGAACTCTGATGTTGACGCTCAATGTGGCTCGCATTGGGTTTATGTCATGTAATCCAGCGATGGGAGGTCTGGCCAAGGGCCAGCTCATAAAAGAGATCGATGCTTTAGGTGGTCTGATGGGCCGACAGACTGACAGAAACACCATCCAATTTAGAAAACTCAACGCAAGCAAAGGACCAGCGGTCCGCTCCAGTCGAGCGCAGTGCGACAAGAACCGCTATGCGGCCGACATGCAAGCCACTTTGGAGGGTGTCCCCCATTTGACGGTGGCAGCAGGAGAAGTCGTACGCCTGTTAGTAAACGGCACGGAGACGCAAGGCGTCGAGCTGGCTACGGGCGAACGGTTGCGCGCAGCGTCAGTGGTGATTACTTCGGGGACTTTTTTGGGCGCAGTCATGCATACCGGAGATAAAAAAGAGGCCGGCGGGCGAGCGGGCGACGGGGCGTCGGTTGGGCTGAGTGACGAGCTGAGACGACTAGGGCTGAGAACACGTCGGCTAAAGACTGGGACCCCTCCTAGGCTCCACCGGGATTCGATCGATTTTTCGAGGACTGAGGCGCAGCCGGGAGATGCCGACCCCACGCCGTTTTCTTTTTTTAGCCAGAGGGAGCCTTACCCACGCCTTCCTCAAGTGAATTGCTTTATTGTTTACACAAACCGGCAAGCACATGATATTATTGAAGAAAATCTTCATAGGTCGCCAATGTATACTGGGGCTATTCAAGGACCGGGTCCCAGGTACTGTCCGTCGATTGAAGATAAAGTGAAGCGTTTTGCTGACCGAGACCGGCACCAGCTTTTCTTAGAGCCAGAGGGGCTCGACGTAGACGAGATTTACGTGAACGGGATTTCAACGAGTCTTCCTGAAAAAGTGCAGGAGGACTTTGTAAGAGCGATCCCGGCGTTGGAGCGGGCAAAGTTTATTCGTTACGGTTACGCGGTTGAGTACGACGCTGTGGACGCGCGGCAGCTTAAGCTCACCCTAGAGAGCAAGGAGATTGCCGGTTTGTTTTTGGCCGGTCAGGTTAACGGGACGTCTGGTTACGAAGAGGCAGGGGCACAAGGACTCATTGCGGGGATTAATGCTGCCCGAAGGGTCCGGGAACTCGAGTCTTTTGTGGTGGGCCGGGAGGAGGCCTATATTGGGGTCATGATCGACGACCTGGTGCTTCGTGGATCAGAGGAGCCGTATCGGATGTTTACTTCTCGTGCCGAATTTAGGCTTCTGCTGAGGGAGGATAATGCGGATTTGCGGCTAACCCCCCGGGGAAAAGAGATTGGGCTCATTTCTGACGAGGACTTTGAGCTCTTTGAGAAGAAGTGTGCCGATATCGAAGAGGCGAAGAGTCGGTTGGGACAGTTCTACTTGTTGCCGTCCAGCCCGTTGGGCCCGCCCCTGAGGGACAGAGCAACGGGTGAAAGTCTACTGCGCAGGCCCGAATACCAGGTAAAGCATCTGCAGAGCTGGGGATTGAATGCAGAGGGTATTTCGAGTGCCGCTTGGGAACAGGTTGAGATTGGGGTTAAGTACGCTGGATATATTGAGAGGGACCGCCTGATGGTCGAGTCGATCAAGAAGGCGGAGGAACTTAGACTTCCTGATGGACTTAACTACGGTGATGTTCCCGGGCTCTCAAACGAGATCCGGATGAGGCTTTCTGAGGTTCGTCCAGAAACCCTGGGGCAAGCGGGCCGAATATACGGGGTAACTCCGGCTGCAACGGCAAATTTATTGATCTACTTGGCTATGGAGAAGAAAAAGGGGCGCAGAACCCCTGAGGACGAGGCCAGCCGTGCATCCCAGGGATGAGATTCGGAACCAACTTATTGGGGCCGGACTTTCGCAAGCAGCGGCCGAGAGAGGCGCAGACTATTGGCTACTCGTCTCGGAGGAGAATAGTCGCCAGAACCTTACTCGGCTAATCGAGCCCAAGGCTTTTTTTGATGGCCATGTTGTGGATGTTCTCGAGCTCAGGCGGCTGCGCCTAAGAGAGATGAGTGAAACCGGGGAGGCACGGGTGGACCTTGGGCCAGGGGCCGGCGTGCCTGGACTGCTTTCTGCCGCGCTCTTCGATGAAGAGAGGTGGATTTTGATCGAAGCCGAAAAACGCAAGGCCGAGTTTTTGGAGACAGCGACCAAGAAGCTTGGACTTGAGTCGGCCGTTCAGGTCCAGCATGCGCGGATTGAAAAGGTTTGCAGTGAACTGCAGGCTAGGACAATTGTCTCAAAGGCCGTAGGATCAGTAGGGAAAATATACAATTGGATTAAAGGCTGTTCCACGTGGAACAATCTGATCTTGTTCAAGGGACCAAAATGGGAGGATGAGTGGCAAGAATTCAAACTCAGCCCCAACCGAGACCGGCTCGAAATTATTACCGAGCATCGATATAGCACCCCACAAGGCGCACAAAGGGTGATTATTCAGCTCGGCCGTGTTCCACGTGGAACAATGAAAATTATAAAAAAAGGTTGAACACGATAATTCTCATGGCTACTCTGTGACACAGGGGGGCGAGTATTACTCCCAAAATGTTGGCTCACCAGCCACAACCACGCCGGCGGGGCGGCAGCCGTTAGGCCGCCCCACCCCGGAAGCGATGTGGCAGGCGGCCTTCAGGACGCGAAAAGGAAAAAAGGAGAATATGATGGGGCGCGTCATTGCTTTAACAAATCAAAAAGGCGGAGTGGGAAAGACCACCACTACCATTAACCTGGCAGCATCGTTGGCGTTGGCCGACAGACGTACGCTGGTAATTGATTTTGATCCCCAAGGAAACGCGAGCTCGGCATTGGGTATTGACCGGGCAAGCTTGGGCGACCGCACCACCTATCAAGCGCTCATCGGCGAGGCTTCTATTGAAAGCGTGATTCGGAAAACAGAGATGGAGTGCCTGGATGTGGCGCCTGCGACTGGGGATCTTGCGGGTGCGGAGATTGAACTGGTTGGAGCATTTGCACGTGAGAACAAGCTTAAAGCTGCGCTTGCCCCGATTCGTTCAAAATATGACTATATTTTGATTGATTGCCCCCCTTCTCTTGGCCTCCTCTCTATTAATGCACTGACCGCGGCGGATAGCTTTCTGGTCCCGTTGCAGTGCGAGTATTTTGCACTCGAAGGTCTGTCTCAGTTGCTTCATACGGTATCGCTGATCAAGCAAAGCACGAATCCAGGACTGGAGCATGAAGGCATAGTCCTGACGATGTTCGACGGCCGGAACAACCTTGCCAACGAGGTCGTCAAGGAGGTGCGGACGCACTTTGGAGCCCTCGTTTACGACACAATTATTCCAAGAAACGTTAGGCTCAGTGAGTGCTCAAGCTTTGGGAAGCCGGTAGTGCTTTACGATATTGACTCAAAGGGCTGCCTTGCCTACCTCAATTTGGCCAAAGAGGTCATGGGCCGAAATCAGCCGCAACCGGGTCTTTCGACCCTTCAAGGGTCGATGGCCTCACCCGTCCAACAACAGATCTGATTTGAGGTTTGCTACATGGCACTTGAAGGTCAAAAAAGCGCTTTAGGTAAAGGTTTTGCGTCACTGCTTCCTGGTGTTGTGACCGGTGCACCGGCGGGTATCGCAGCGGGTGTTTCCGCCGGAACAGCCGCCTCTCCGTCCACGCCCGTCTCCCCTGCTGCCTCCGCCCCCATTCCGGGAATTACCTTTCTTCCCATTCAAGACATTCAGGTGAATCAATACCAGCCGCGCCGCAGTTTTGAAGATGAGCCGTTGGACGAACTCGCGCAGTCCATTCGAGCTAATGGAATCATTCAGCCTCTGATAGTGCGCCGAACGGATTCTGGTTATCAGCTGATTGCAGGCGAAAGGCGCCTCCGCGCCTCTAAACTTGCCGGCCTTAAACAAGTCCCGGTCGTCGTTCGACGAACCACCGATAAAGAAGCTCTAGAGCTTGCTCTCGTCGAGAACATTCAACGACAAGATTTGAATTGTGTTGATGAGGCACTAGCCTATCAGCAGCTCATGTCAGAGTTTCAACTCAGCCAAGAGGAAGTCGCGGTTCGGGTTGGGAAAGACCGCGCCACGGTAGCCAACTTTCTAAGAATTCTTCGTCTCCCTGAAGTGATTTTGTCGGACCTGAGGTCTGGGGCGCTATCCTTCGGCCACGCCAAGGCGCTTCTTATGCTGGATGACTCCGAGGCCAAGCTTTCCCTGCGGCAGAAAATTGTGGAGGGTAAACTCAGTGTGCGTCAAGCGGAGGCGCTTGCTCAGCAGGGCCGAAGCACCCCGGCAGCAAATGCGCAGGCTTCACCGGCGGACGCCCCGTCAGACCCCGTAAAAGCCAGATTTTTGACGCTTTCGCAGACCCTCACCCGGATCTGGAGCGCTAAAGTCGAGCTTCAAGGGAATCGCCGAAAAGGAAAGGTCGTCTTTCATTACGAAAATCCGGAACAGCTTGAGCGAATGCTGGCTGCGATGCAAAATAATCAGACATGGCCATCAGTCACCCACTCACCTCAAGCTTAGATTCAGCCACGATTACGGGGATCATCGAGCCCGGGTGCGAGTTCGAAGGCAAACTGAGCTTTCTGGGGGCTGTGCGCATCAGCGGCACCTTTCGGGGAGAAATCTTTACCCCAGATA
>JBKCVM010000138.1:0-3334 GCA_046317855.1 Oligoflexia bacterium | reverse complement strand
GCATGGCCCAACCCGCAAACGACTGATCCAACCAACGCCCACACCAGCTGGTTGAAAAGTCTCATTTGTGGGCGGGGCTATCGCAGCAAGATCGGGGGTGCAAGTAAAAATTAACGCACCTGCACCAGTGCGTAGATCACTTCAAACGCAATGAGTCCGATGATGATCATTTCTAGAATGAGGCTTCGCTGAGTATTGATCTCGCCTTGAAGGAGTTCTGAAACTTGCGCAAGGATCTCCATCTTACGGCTGATGCTCCCTTGCCAGTCCGGCACTCGAAAACGCCGAACCGCTCCACGAAAAAGCCTAGCAAGATAAAAATCCCCCACCACTTTGAGAGAGTTTTCAACGCGTCCTAAGAATTCAGAGAACTCGATGTAGCGCGAGCTGGCTTCGTGCGAAAGCTTCCAAAAGGGACTCCTGCCCCGTTTTTTTCGTTGTGCCTCGATCGAATCGTAGAGCAGCGTCAGGCGGCGATCGATGAGGTCATCATAATATCGCATTTCAAGTAAGTGCGTGACGGCAAACTCCAGTACATCCGGAATGTCGCGCTGACCGCTAGGCTCCCAGACGATGGCGCTGTTCCAGTCGATCACAGTGAGGTCGTTGTCACGGTATTGATAAGTGTTCTCGAGAATGGATTCGCGATTGACGATTGAAAGATTTCGATCTGTTTCAGCCAGGATCAGAGCAGGAATGTCAGCCGTATTAAGCAGCTCTTCTCCGGTCGAGACGCCCTCGATCTGCTCAAAGAAATAAATCGTGTAGTCTTCGAACCCTGCCCACTCAGCTGCGCCTTGAAGTGAGCCTTCGATAGCTTTCGAAAGTTCTTCGGAGCGCTTGCGTGCAGCTGTGTCGATATCGTTGGAAAGCTCAAGCACAGAGGCTTGATGTAGAAGTTGCTCCCAACTCGAGCCTTCTGGAATCGGGATCTGAAAGACAACTGACATCACGCCGTAATCCCAAATCTTGGCGTGGGTGTCGGCCTGGTATTCGCGGTTTCCGACAATGATAGGAGTCTGTCCCATTCTGACGTGAACTGGGGCATTTCGAATCACAATGGAATGACCTGGAATGCGAGTGAGTCTCAGGCGTTCTTGTAGGCCGGGGCTCGAGGTGAGGAGCTTTTCGACTTTAACCAGGTCGATCTCCTCAGCGACATCAAAGACGCGGTACAGGAGGATCGTGCCTTTTTTAATTCGGATCGAGTCCATTTAAGCCCCTTGCAGGTTTTGTTTCTGTTAGATCCGGACATGTCCCGGGCAGGACCCTGGCTTGGGCCCGATTCTGGGAAATCTCCGGCAAACCTCAGGACGTTTATCGTATACGGTGCAAAGCCGGTCGGCACCCAGATAAATGCAATCTCGGCTGGGCTTCTGTGCAAGAATGAAAATCTGTGATGCGGCGCGAAAAGATTGAATGATCCCTTCAGCCTTGAGTCTCTTTCCCAGGCGCTTGAGTGAGCTTGCCGCCTCCTCTTCGGTGGCATGCCCCAGACGAATCAGGTCTTGAACACTCATTTCAACCGGAAAGGTGCAGCAGCCCGCCCAGCATCCATTGCAGTCGGAGGCTTTCTTCCAGGAGCGCCAGAGCTCCAGTTGGTCCACTTGGTCCAGGCGCATTTAAGTCTGAGGACTGATATCAGGACTGAGCTCTGGCCTTGGGGTCGAAGCGAGAAGTCGGTGCAGCGGAGCTTTTTGGAGCTTAGAGACGATTCCCAGCAGCGAAAGGAGCTTGAGCACGTAAAAACTCACGTCAATTTCCCACCAAAAAAATCCCTGGTTTGCGCTGCTCTGGTAGCGATGGTGGTTGTTGTGCCAGCCTTCGCCGAGAGTGATGAGCGCAAGACCCAAGTGATTTCGACTCGTGTCGGTCGTCTCAAAGCGCCGGGTTCCGATGACATGCGCCAGCGAGTTGATGGTGAATGTACCGTGCCAGAGCAGAACCGTGCTCAAGGCAAAGCCCCAAAAGAAAGCCTGCGGTCCGCCCCATGCTAGGCAGCCTACCGCCAGTGAGATGCCGGGCAGGAGGTGCCAGCGCTCCAGCCAACGCAGTTCTGGATAACGAACGAGGTCAGGAATGAGCTCAGTACGGGTCTGGTCGTTATGGCCATCTAAGAACCAAAAGCAGTGCGAGTACCAAAAACCTCTTTGCAAGGGTGAATGAATGTCCTCGGGAGTGTCCGAGTATCGGTGGTGATGTCTGTGATGGGCGGCCCACCAGAGCGGCCCCATTTGCAGCGAGGATGCGCCGAGCCAAGCCATCCAGAATTGCCAGAAGCGATTCATTCGGTAGGTCCGGTGTGAAAAATAGCGGTGATAGCCCGCCGTGATGCCAAACATCCGGATACCATAGAGGAACACGCAGAGGCCCACCCAGCGCCACTGGAAGTCGACGAACCACACACCCAGACTTGCAGCATGCACTGCCCAGAAAGGAAGGTTACAAAGACGCCTCTTTAAACTGGGGGCCGGACGGTCAGCAGGATTGAGCATTCCGGAAGTCTGCCGTGACGGCGGCCAGCCTGCAACTTGGTGGGCGGCCAAACTTTGTAAGTCTTTTGTGAGTAAGTCTCACGACATTCCTTTTAAACAGATAATCCATTTAATTTCATAGACTTATGCATAATATCTATCTAGGACAATGATTGTCCGATATAATCAGGTTGATCTCGGACTATTGGTGTCGTAATTGAAGGTGAATTACTTAAATGCTGAAACTAAACCGAACCACCGAATACGGAATTTTTGCGTTGCGGCACTTGAGTCTCAAGGCGCCCGGCGCCTCTGCGTCTGCTCGTGAGATTGCTGCTCATTATAGTCTTCCGTTCGACATCACGGCTAAGACTCTTCAGCGTCTCAAAGAAGCCGGATTGATTACCTCTGCTCAAGGCTCGCGCGGCGGTTATACCCTCCAGCGGCCGCTGGAGCAGGTTAACCTTGCTGAGTTTTTGGAACTGATGGAAGGCCCGCAGGCCGTGGTGGTCTGTGCTGACGGCTCAGTAGCTCAGTCCGCCACTGAGGCCTCGCATGACCGGAGCGCATGCGAGTACAGCGATCGCTGCCAGATCAGTGGAGTGCTCAAGAATCTTGATTTCCGCATCAAATCGGTGCTCGCCACGGTAAAGCTTTCAGAATTTGCTGCACAGCCCGTAGTGCAGATTCAGTCGATTCAAACCCTTCCCCTTGCAGCAGCAGGAGTCCGCACATGAGTAATCAGGCACTTAAGGTCAAGCTTCCCGTTTTTCTCGATTATCACTCGACAACCCCCGTTGATCCTCAGGTCGTCGAAGCCATGAGTCCTTATTTTACGACGATCTTTGGCAACGCGGCTT
>JBKCVM010000137.1:0-3030 GCA_046317855.1 Oligoflexia bacterium | reverse complement strand
GAACACTCTGGCTGACGATCCCAAGCTCTGCGATGACCGAAAGGCCATTTGTCTGGCTTCGTGAGAACTCATAGTCGATGAGAAACAGGCACTCTTTGGCTTCATTTCTGTGCGCATTGACCCAGGATGAAAATTGGGTTGAATCATTGAAGTGCAAAAGCCTCGCTGAATCGATGGCCTCGTGGGCGCAACGAGAGCTCCTGATGGCTTTGATGGTTCATTTCGTCTGCCGTTACGACGACGGCCTAGACAGGGTCCATGCTGCCTTGGATACCGTTGAATCAGTCGGGCAGGAGATGTTTCTCGGTGAATCGCTTCTTCATGGTCCCTCCTTTGGCCCTGTAGGGCCATGTTAACGCGGAGTGACTCAGAATCAAGACTGGCTAGTTAGAGGGGGTAAGCGCGGCGCCACGATGTAGGAACGGTGAGGTTGTCCATCTTTCGTGATGATGAGTCGGAGTGTTTGTTTCGGGTTTGAGGGCGTCCTTGTGCCGGTGTACCCGGCAATCCGAATAGATTCTCTGTGGGCGGGAAGAAAACGAACCTTCGACATATCAACCTCCTTTTAGGAGGACGATTTTCTCGATTTGCTTCCTGGCGTCAGAGGTTGGCACAGCAGGTCTGAAGATCGGCATTGACAACTACTACCGACGTAGTATTTACTGCGACCTATGGGAAATACAGGTTTTGAAGTCGGACCTTTGGAAATGAAAGTGATGGGCACTCTCGACGGACAGGGTGCTCTATCGGTTAACGACGTTCAGAAACTTCTCAAGAAGACGGGCAACGATCTCGCTTACACTACGGTCATGACCGTTTTGGTTCGGCTCGAAAAGAAGGGCTATCTGAGTCGGAAGAAGAACGGTCGTCAGTTCCTCTATGGTCTAAAAGGCACAAAAGGCAAAGCGTCGCAGAACCTTCTTGAAAAAGTAAGAAACGCGCTTTTCCAAAACGAGCGCCTGAAGCCAATCCTTGCGCTGCTCGACAGTGACAAGGAGCTTTCACTCGATGAATTGCGAGAGCTTCGCAAGCAGGTGGACGAACGGTTGAAGCAAGCGGAGCGAAAATAATGAGCCAGTCTGAGCAGATCATTCTCAATCTCATCGTCAACTCGGCTTGCTCATTCATGGCTGGCATTCTTGTTGTCGCTGCGGTGATTCGTCTGTTCAGAGTCGGTAACAGTCAATGGAAGCTATTTCTGCTTTCTCTGCCTTTCGTTAAAATCATTTGGGACATCGGTAGAGGAATTCCATCGTCGTCCGTTATCTTTTCCGGCATTAATCCTCTCTCTTTACCACCCAAAAGCCAGACTCTCACTATCGGTGCAGGATTCTCGGAGTTTGGACCGATCTTCAACTTGGTGTTCACTGCGAACGACCTCTCCGGTAGGGCGCACTCGACAAGCCTCGCCGACTATATCGCGGCACTTCTGATGAAATATGCTCATCCTTCCACACCGCGAACCGTCCTGCTCATGATCCTCGGAGTTTCGTTCTTTTTGATAGCGAGGAGAGTATTCCTAGCGACTCGTTTTGAATTAAAGCGGAAGAGTCATCGAGTCACCGATAAGCCTTTGCGCGAAATTCGGGTCAGTTTTCGCAAGGTGGATGTCTACATATCGTCTGCTTTTTCTGGGACTCCTTTTACGGGCGGCATCTTTCACCCATACGTCTGTTTTCCAGAGAGTACATTTTTGTCTCTCACCGATGCTGAGCGCGAGGCAGTGATTCAGCACGAGATTGCTCATATACGCCATTGGGACCTACTTGCTACTTTGGCGATCAAGGTCTTGGGTGATGTCTTCTGGTTTATCCCTCTATATCGTTTTCTCAGTCGAAAGATCGACCGACTCAGGGAGCTTCTGGCAGATCAGGTCGCTGTCCGCGCCGGAGCATCCAGTGCTCAACTCGCTTCTGCCCTGGTAAAGTTAAGAGAAGCACCACTCAGTTCGCACCAACCCATTCTGTATTCGGCGTTCTTCCGTGAGCCAGCGTTGCTCAAAATTCGAGTCAATGAACTTTTGGGAACCGCGCCTACTCGCGCTTCTCGGCTAGGCTGGAATAATCGCTTTGCTCGCGTCCTGATCGCTGCGTGGACAGCGGGTGCGGTGATGATCGCTACGTTCGGAGGTAATCATCAAATCAAAAATGACCCCCTGCCAAAGTGGGTTGAAAGGCTGATCGAGAGATTGAAGTAGCTGACCCTTTTTTTGAACTTTACTACTACACAAGTAGTAATTAACCAAGGAGATGAAAATGAAAAAGATGCTAGGTGTATTGGGAGTAGTGGGTGTGTTTGCAATGATGGGGTTGTCTGCTGCTGAAGCCAGAACCGTTCGGGCGACTGAGCTTACTCCCCAAGTATGGTCGCAGTTTGATAAGGGTGAAATCAGTGATCTGACCGTCGAGTTTCGTCAAGGCGACGAAATTCCGGTGACGCTCCAGACGGAAGGCGACTTGCTTGAAACGAAATCTGCGAGCCCAACTTATATCGGCGTGAAGAGGTCTTTTTGGGTGCGCATGGAGCAGAACCAAATCCTCATGAGCTTGGACGGAACTCACTTCAAACCGTTCAATCAAGTGATCGGCGGGAGCTTCACTGTCGGCGCTTCATCCGATCAGATCGGTGGTCCTGCCAGTGCGATCAACATGCTTTTCAAAGGGTATCTCAAATAATTGTTCGTCCTGACCAGGGCATCGGCTGAAATACTGCCGATGCCCACCTTTCTTTTGTTTTCCCCACCATCAGCTTCTTCAAATCCCACCAAGCCTATCTTCGCTTCCTCGCGCTTACCCCCCCCGGCCTTAAAATGTGTCGGGATGGACAATTTTGGATTGGCTTGAATTCCGGCGGTTTAGGGCAGGGGATTTTTTGGGAATGCCCTGGGTTGGCTCAGCCGGACTACGCCATTTCGATGGGCACCGTCGCTGCAAAGCTCTTGGGTAAAAGCTTCACGCCAAGCTCAACGCATTTGGTTTGGATTGCCTGCTCTTCGAAGTGACTGGTGACCAGAACACTCTGGCTGACGAT
>JBKCVM010000136.1:0-17714 GCA_046317855.1 Oligoflexia bacterium | reverse complement strand
GTTTCGGAGCTCTTAAGCCTGTCTGTGACTCCCCGTGAGGCGTCTGGATACAGTTCGTACGGTGAAAAGGTTCAAGTAGGGGATGTGGAAGGTTTGATGCCAGCCGGCCGTGATGCGCTCGTTGGAGTCTCCTCTCCCACTAGTTTGGCTGCTCGTGCGGGCGTCCGGACCGGTGACCGCGTTTTGTCCTACAACGGTAAAGCGGTACAAAACTATGAGGAACTCGAGCAATGGTTTAGCCAGGCCCCTGTCGGGCAGCCAGTAGAAGTTCAGTTTCAACCTCTGGCCAAGCGGGACTGTGGCTCGGGCGACTGCCCAAAGTCGATTGCACTTCAATTCGTCAAAACAAATGGATCCCCATCTTTTGGTCTGGAGACTGGAGCCCATTCCAGCGAGCTTTTTGTAGACAAGACTGTTGAGAAGTCTCCTGCAGAAGTGGCGGGACTTCTTCAGGGCGATCGCCTGGTCGCCGTAGATGGCGTCGCTCTGGCCAGTTTTTTTGATCTTCGTGAGCGGGTTCAGAAGGCTGGCACCGCTGGGGTTCCTATCCGGTTGGCCTGGGAGCGTGCGGGCCAGAAGATGGAAGCGGAAGTGGTTCCATCCTCGAACGAGAGTCGAGACGTGGAGCTCCAAAAGGTGAAGCAATTTACCGTCGGGGTCTACCCGATGCTTGCTTGGGCAGCGATGCCTACCTTGGTGCAACGGACTTTGAATCCGTTCCAGGTCGTGTATCGCGGCATCTCACGCATGGTGAGTTTTTCTTGGAGAAATTTTGTTTCGATTGCCAAGATGTTCACGGGTGGGGTGAGTGTGAAAACGCTGGGTGGGCCGATTTTGATTGGCAAGATTGCCGGCGAATCCATCAGTCGCGGGCTCATTGCCTTCTTAACGACCATGGCTATTCTGTCGATCGGGCTTGGGGTTTTGAATATATTGCCTGTCCCTCTCTTGGATGGCGGCCATATCCTCCTGCTGGGGATCGAGAAGCTCAGAGGCCAACCCTTGCAAGAAAAACAGCTCGAATGGCTGCAAAAAGCGGGACTGGCCTTCATTCTGCTCCTGATGGTCGTGGTCATGAAGAATGATCTGACTCGGATTTTTTGATGCATCGAATTTTGGCCTGGGACACGTCTGGTCGGACCGGGGTGCTTTGCGCTTTTGAGTGGGATCCTCGAGGCGGGCAGCTTGAGATTCATCACCAAGAATTATTGGAGATGGATCAGCGGCAACATTCTGAAGGGCTTTTCGTAGGCCTGGAGGCTGCGCTCAAGCACGCGGCGTGGCAATGGTCAGATCTGACTGAGATCGGAGTTGGAATTGGACCAGGGAGCTTTACAGGTGTCCGAGTAGGGCTTACTGCGGCACGAACCTTTGGCCAGATGTTGGGGATTGGGTTGGTTCCAGTTTCGAGCCTTGCGGTCAGGGCTAGAGCTTTTTTTAAGGCAAGGTCGGATTCAGGTCACGCGGGACAGCAAGCCGTTTGCACTGAGGCCTGCATGGGAGAAGTTTACCTTCGAGTGGAGTCCGCTCAAGGGGTTCAAGAGTCTGTGCAGCACATTTCTGGGCTAGGAGCGTTAGGAGGATTTGAGAGTTCTGGGCTCTGGCTGAGCTCAGCAAAAATGGCTGAGTTCAGGCCCAAAGGCTGGAAGTGGGTAGAATTGGATTCAGGCGCCGCGTCGTTTCCAGCTGCGCTTGCTCATGAAGTCGCTAGCGTGACCTTGCAAGCCGGGGGGAGGTCAGCGCTCGAAGTGCATCCCGCTTATCTGAGGGCACCTGATGCGCAGCTCAAACTTGAGGCCAGAAGGGCCGCAATTCGTTGATTTGAAGAGTTGAACTGGTTACGCTCGCGCCATGCGCAAGGTTTACCTAGTGCCCAACATGGTGACGTCCGCAAATCTCTTTTGCGGTTTCTATTCAATCCTCTCATCGGCTCGAGGTGATTTTACCTCGGCTGCTTGGGCAATTTTTGTAGCGGCCATTTTTGATAGCTTGGATGGACGGATTGCACGGATGGCAAAGGCCACGAGTGCCTTTGGAGTTGAATACGACAGCCTGTCGGATCTCACTTCGTTTGGGCTTGCGCCGGGCGTGTTACTCTATCAGTTTGCCCTGGCACCCCTCGGAAGAGTAGGAATTGCGATCTCCTTCTTGTTTGCTCTCTGTAGCGCTCTTCGGCTGGCGCGTTTCAATGTTTCAACTTCAACTGTTTCTAAGAATTTCTTTCAGGGGCTTCCGACCCCGGCGGCAGCTAATTTGGTGGGCACTTTCATCATTTTTCAGGCTCAAATGGGAATGAGTGAGCTCGACCGAATGCGGTGGCTGCTGGCGATGGCGGTGGGGGTCTCTATCCTGATGGTGAGCTCAGTGGCTTTTCCTTCTTTTAAGGAGTTTCATTGGCGTTCACGTGGCAGCGTAGGGATTTTGCTGATCGGGATGCTCTCGCTGGTGACCATTCTGATTGACCCCGAGGTTTCACTCTTTTTGGTGGGCGCCTTTTACGTGGTGGCAAGTTTGGGGTGGAATGTTTTGAGGTGGCTGGGAGTTTTGAAGACTCCGGTGGCCCAAGAGACCGGCGCCATCAGTCAGCAACAAGAGGTACAAAAATGAACCATCGGATTGGAGTGGTCGGGGCAACTGGAGCAGTGGGTACTCGGCTTCTGTCGATTCTTGAGGAACGAAAGTTTGGCGGCGCCGAATTTCGTCTCTTCTCATCCCCCCGTTCCGAAGGAAAAAAGATCAAGACCCATGGAAAAGAGTGGGCTTGTCGCAGACTTGAGGCTGGCTGTTTTAGAGATTTAGATTGGGTCTTCTTTGATGCGTCCGATGAAGTTTCGAAACAATGGGTGCCGCAAGCGCTCGAAGCAGGAGCATGGGTGATTGATAACTCAGCCACCTATCGGATGAGCCCTGAGGTTCCGCTGGCAGTTCCTGAAGTGAATGAGGCGCAGATTCATTCTGCGATCAGGGCGGGTAAGAAACTCTTTGCCGGTCCAAATTGCTCTACCGTGCAGCTTACTGTTGCGCTTTCTCCGCTACATCAGGCCTTTGGTCTCAAGCGGGTCGTCGTTTCTACCTATCAAAGTGTGAGTGGAGCCGGTGCCGCTGCCATGGATGAGTTGCGAGAACAAATGAGCGGCAACGACGTGAGGTCGATTTTTCCGCATCGAATTGCTGCCAATCTGATTCCTCGGATTGGTAAGGCTCAGGCAGATGGGTTTACAAGTGAAGAGCAGAAGCTCATGCAAGAGTCTCGAAAGATCCTGGGTCTTCCGGATCTAGCGATCGTGGCCACAGCAGTGCGGGTGCCCACGTTTCTCTCTCATGCCGAGAGCGTTGCCGCGGAGTTTGAAAGGCCAGCTGAGTTGGAGTTGGTCCGCAGCGCATGGAAGTCTCTACCTGCAATCGAAGTCTTAGACGACCCCCAAGCGGATATTTATCCGATGAACGAAAATACAGCTAATCGGGATTGTGTGTCAGTAGGGCGTTTGCGCAAGGACCCCTCTGTTTTGTCGGGAGTTTGCTTCTGGGTTGTCTCTGACAACTTAAGAAAGGGGGCAGCGCTCAATGCGGTTCAGATTGCAGAATCTATTTTCCGCTCTCTTTGATTCTTTTTTTTGGGTGAGTGCGGCCCTCTGCGTGTTTAAGGCCTCCGTGGCCGGGGCCACTCTGACGGTGACTCCTGAGTCACCTTACAGTCTCAGTGCGGCCAGTGTGGTTAACTACGCCGGATATCGAACCTCTGCTGTGATCCCAAATGGGTTCGTCGATACTTCTGATGGATTTAAGTTCGTAGATCTTTCAAGCGTTTCAACGAGTACTACGGATCATCTGCTTTTGTTTGACGTCCAGAGTAATCGAAATTTTGGTAACCTCACCACCGGGCAGGACGTCGTCGTGATGGTGACTGCGACGGTGAGCGGAATCCAGGTGCCGATTCCGATCAGTTATGCTGGAGAGGCTTTTTGCACTGCTTTTGGAAACACCAGGTGCCAGGCCTTTGTGAATAGTAAGTACTACGCCGCCAAATATTCGGTTGCGGCGGGAAATGAGACCCTAAGGATTGGTTTTTTTGCGAGAGATCTTTGTGAAAGCCCGCTGACTGCCGGGATTATTTCAGGTTGTACTTCAGGAGTGGTGGATGAGCCCAGTACCACCACATTGACTCGCTTGGGGGTTCGATTTTACGTGAGTTTGGAAGACACTTCCAACGCGACGAGCCCTGAGCTTGGGAGAATTGCGGACTCCGAAGAAAATAGGGCTCTGACGCTTGAATTTCAGAAGGTGGCGCCGAGCATCACCTGCCCCACAAACCTATCGAGCGTGTACACGCCGGGCGACGGACAGATTTCATTCAATGCAGGCGCCATCACGACTAGTCATCAGGCGGGCATTGGCTCATCTGTGGCCTCATTGATCTTTCTTGCAAAGAAAGATCCCGCCACTCCGCCTTCGACAGGTGTGGATGATACCTACGCTAATGATTCTGCGCTGATCGTTGCTCGGATTTCATCAGGAAATACAACCACTATCGAGGGATTTGAAAATACGACCAACGGGAATGATCATCTGTACAATTCATCCATTGGGGTTCGTGACCGAGCAGGTGTGGTGAATGATGATTTTTGCACGGGGTCAGGTTCCACCTATCAGATTCAAACCGCAGAGATTTTTGGCCTTCTGCGGCAGAGCCAGTGTTTCATTGCGACGGCGGCGTTTCGCTCTGCAAAGGGCCCTGAGGTCACATTACTTCGCCGCTTCAGGGATGAATTTTTGCTTTCGCACCGATGGGGCCGGACTTTTGTCTCTTTTTATTACAAGCACTCTCCTCAGGCTGCTGAGTGGCTGCTGAAAAATCCTGAGTGGCGTGGGTTTACGTTGCGAGCATTGATTCTGATTCAGGTCTGGGCGTGGCTTGTGCTTAATCCCTGGTCGCTCTTGGCGTTGGGCCTCGTTTTTCTGCTGGGCAGGCGGGCACCCGTGGTTGCCCTTGCTCTGTTTTGCTGGGCAATTCCGGTGCAGGCAGAGGAGTCTTTCATTAAGGAGATTCAAGAGCAGATTGGGCAAAAGACGGAAACCTCCGGGTCTCCTGTGTCCCCCCTGTCTCCTGAGCCTTATATTGCTCGCAAAAAAAAAGAACTGGAGAGAAGCGGTAAGGGTCCGGGTGAAGATTACTCCCTGATTGAAGAAATACGCAGCACTCAGCCCGAGTCTAGCTCCACGGAATCGCAATCGTTCATTGAGAAGGCTCGATCTGAGATCAAATCCAAACAGTCTGAGGGATTGATTTCAGACTTTAAAAAAGAAGAATCTCTTACCCCAGGTGCGCGGTCGAGCAGTGGGCCGAGGGCGATCAAATCGGAGAAAGCCGGACATGCGTTTGGGTTTAAGGCCTGGACCGCGGGAAGTCGCTCAGTCACCGGGGATTCGAGCACTTTTTACACGAGCTATGAGTCACTCTATGGATCGGGGTATACTCCTGATTTTAGATTTTTTTACGAAGACCAGGTGCTTCAGAGCGAATGGTTCATTTCTTTGGGTTGGTTCACCGAAGTTGGATTTGGCGTAAAGCGTGCGAGTGGCAGCTATGCATTTGCCCCGAAGAAACCTGGAGGAGGCACCTTTGGAACTGCATCGGATGTTCGGTTTACCTTTGTAACTGTACCAGTGTCAGTGGGTGGGATTGCCCGGTTTAATTTGCCGCGCCTGTTCAGACCTCAAGTCAAGGTGGCTCCGGTCGCAGTCGGTTATTTTGAAGATCGCTCTGACTCCAGGAGCCTAAAAAGGGGCTATTCTACGGGGATATTGATGGAGGCTGGGGTGGCATTCCAGATAGATTGGTTCGATTCGAGGTCGTCTTGGAGCCTCTATGAGACCTTCCAAATCAAACAACACTTCTTAACGTTCGATTATCAAAGGCTGAGTGCCAATTCTGGAGATGTCGACTTTTCGTTTCAGGGCCTCACTCTGGGACTGCTCTTTGAGATTTAGGGTTTTGATTTAGGATCTTTCTTCAATGCACAAGTACGCTGCCCGCATTAGCTATGTAGGAACCGGTTTTTGCGGCTGGCAAAAGCAATCTGGCTCGGCTGCTGGGGGAGATCCCAGTATTGGCGCTCTGATCGAAGAGATTTTATTTGGCATTGTGGGAGAGAAGGCTTCGGTCGTGGGCAGTGGGCGCACCGATGCCGGTGTTCATGCGTCTGGTCAGGTCATTCATTTTGTTCTGAAAAAGAAGCCCTGGGATACTGGGGTGTTGCTCAGGGCTTTGAATTCGAGGCTTCCACCGGTGATTCGAGTCATCCGGGTTCTAGAAGTGCCGCTTGAGTTTCATGCTCAGCGCTCCGCAATTCGAAAGCAATACAGTTATTACTTTCAGCAGGGCCCGTGTGCGCTGCCGTTCTGTGAGCCTTACAGTTGGTGGATTCATCGCAGGCTGGACCGGTCGGCCATGCAAAGGGCTTTGGATCATTTAGTGGGCCAAAAGGATTTCAAAGTTTTTCAGTCCCGAGGAGCTAAGGTCAGCACAACGGTGAGGACCGTTTTTGAGGCGAGGGTAGAGTGGGTTCCTTTGCCGGTTGGGCTCCCGGGGGCGTGGGTGGTCGCGGCCGGTGACAACGAGTTTGGCTTTGTCCGAATCAAGCTCATGGGTTCGGGCTTTTTGAAGCAAATGGTCAGGAGTATTGCCGGGACCCTGCTCCAGGTGGGTGAGGGCAGACGGGACCCCGACTGTTTTGCCGAACTTTTGAGTTCCCAGCAAAGGTCCCAGGTCGGGCCCACCGCTCCCGGAAGGGCCCTCTGGCTGGAGCAGGTCTGGTACGAGGCCTTTGATTGACTTGGCTGGAGTGCTTTGCTTTAACCCTGGCATGACTTCGACCAACCAGCTTTCTGTACAGGTAGAGAAAAAATCCAATGTCCTTCGTCAGCTGACGATCCGCGTGCCCGCCTCTGTGGTTCAGGTGCACCTGGATCGTGGCCTTGCCGAAGTGCAAAAGACTGCGCGCCTCAAGGGCTTCAGGCCCGGCCATGTGCCGCTTCCGGTCGTGAGGCAGTTTTATGGGGCGGATGTGCGTCATCAGGTTTTTCATTCATTGATAGATGAATCTTTTCAAGAGGCCGTCCGTGGCCAAAAGCTTCGTCCGGTCGGAAGGCCCAATATCGAGACTCCGGAGCACAAAACCGGAGCTGGGGAGCATGACCACACGCTCGAAGAGGGCAAGGACCTGACCTTTGTGGCCACTGTAGAGGTGCTCCCTGAGATCGAGGTCAAGGGTTACACTGGGATCGCTGTCACGCGCGGTAGCACGAAAATCACGGACGATGACGTTTCGAAAGTGGTCGAAAATCTGCGAGGATCGCAAGCGCAGTTGATTCCGATTACTGACGAAAAGCGCAAGGTCAAGAAGGGCGACACGGTCGACCTGAAGTTCAAGGGGGGCGTGTACACCCAGGGTACGAAGGACGGCACAGTTCAAGAAAGACCCGATATGGCTGGCAATCGTCTGCTTGAGGTCGGTTCTGACACTTTGATTCCAGGTTTTGAAGACGAGCTGGTTGGAATGACGAAGGGCGAGACGAAGACCTTCGATATCGATTTTCCGAAGGACTTCTTTGAAAAGGAGCTTGCGGGCGCGCCTGCTCAGTTCACGGTGGACATCCTTGAGATCAAAGAAAAGAAGCTTCCTGAACTCAATGACGAGCTTGCCAAAGAAATGGGCTACGAGAGCCTGAGCGACCTTCAAAATAAGGTTCGTGAGCATCTAGTGCGTGAAAAGTCTCAAGAAGTAGAGCGTACTCTCAGGAGCGATCTGCTTGCGGCCTTGATCGAAAAAAACCCCTTTGACCTGCCAGTTGCACTGATTCAGGCCCAGGCTCGTGCCCTGGCCCAGGACGTTGCGCAGAATCTCAAACGTCAGGGGGCTGATGAAGCCACCGTGCAAGAAATTTTGACGGGTGAGATGCCCAATATCTCTAAGAAAGCCGAGAGCCAGGTTCGTGCAAGTCTGCTGGTTGAGGCTGTGGCCAATAAAGAAAAGATCGAAGTGAAGCCAGAAGATTTTGAAGCCGAGCTTGCCAAAATGGCCGTCGAGATGAAGGTCGAAATCGCCAAGCTCCATGAATTCTACGCAAAGAATCCGAATCGCCGTGAAGACATGCAGTATCGGATGCGCGAAGAACGCTCGATTGCTTGGCTTCTTGAAAAGGCCAAGATCAAGGATTCGAAGTAAGGCCCCGCCGCGCGAGTTTTTCGATTTACGCTTGAGCTAGAGCCACTCGGAGCGTGCAGAGCCCGCACAAGGGGCTAGCGAGGGCTGCGCTTTTTTGAATCAGGTTGGAGCAGGGGCAAACATCCCATAGATCCGGCGTGAGTCGCTGCACCCACTCTGACTCGAGGGGTTCGATCCATTCGAGGACGTGCCGATAGAGAGTCAGGGAGTCATCCTCCCAGAGGTCGATCATTTCATAGTGGTCGATCACTCGTGCAAAAGTCACGCGTGTCAAAGGGGCGCCGTGCTGTCCTGGTTGGGTGGGCTCGTGGAGCGCGACTCTGAGCCAGCGACGGTCTTCTATCGGATCATGGCAGCAGAGGACGGCCTTTGATCTGCTCAGCTCCCTAATTCGGCCTCGATGGGCCTTTGTAGGCGCTGTAAAGAAATTCCAATTTGCCCTGCAACCTGAAAGCCGCATGCTTGAACCCCCCGTTCGAGCGGGAGCACTAGCGAGCTTCGTGCCAAAACTTGCAAACCGGGCGAGGAGGCTTACGATTCAGAGGAGGGTTGGAGGCTTCCGGTCACTTCGTGACGATGGCGCGCGGGTTCAATTCCGGCTTGGAGCAGGCGATCGTTTGCAGTGCGCATGATGTATTCTCGAATTCGAAACTGCGCCGGAAATTCTCGGATATTGTAAGCTAGCTTGATGTTAATTCCGTGCTCAGAGTGCTCCGTGCAATACGCAATGGGAGCGGGCTCTCGGGCAACTTCTGGATTGCTGAGTGCAGTCTGCAGCAGGATTTCTTGTGCCTTTTCGATCGGAGATCCGTGCGCGATTTTGAAATTTTCAGTTCTACAGAAAGACTCTCCACGCGCTGTGTAGTTGTAAATCTGAGCTTGTGCCATCACTCGATTGGGGATGGTGATGAGTTCGTCGCCTAGGCCAATGAGCACGGTTGCCCGCCAGGTGATTTCGTGAACTTGCCCTGCCCACTTTTGGAGTCCACTCTGACCCTCAATCCAGTGCCCGATTTCGTAGGGCTTATCGATCTGAAGGGAGACGCCCGCAAAGAGCTGCCCCAGGGTTTCTTGAAGCGCAAGACCCAAAACCACCGAGAAGATTGCGGAGGTGGCAAGCAATGGGGCGATCTTGAAGCCAAAGATCGACGTCATGAACCATCCCGCCACCACGAGCGAAAAAAGAAGGGTGAAGAGATTGACCAAGAGCATGGGCACTCCGACTTTCATGTGCCCAAGGAAAAGGTACTCCAGCGTCAGAATTCGAAGAGTTTTGATTAAGACGACCGCCCCCATCAAGAGAGCCAACAAGCCAAAATATGGAGTGGATGTGAAAAGGGGGTCTGAGATCTGACCGTTCTCACTAGATTGAATGAGAACGAAATGGGTTAAAAAAAGAGCGGTGAAGATCCCGCAGTTCCAGGCGAGGTTGGCAAACTGGACGTGCAGGTTCTTGTGCCTTTCTTGAGAAACTCTGCGCAGTAGGGTTTTGTAGAGAACCCAAGAGGCGAAAGCCAAGAGCAAGAGCGCCAGAAAAGGTTCTACTTGGAGGAGGGCGTGGATTTTTGCGGCAGGCAGCAGGCTGGATTTCATGAATTCAGGGCGAGCTGTTGCCAATCCGCCCTCCTTCTTAGAAGCGGATGATCGCGATCGACGCATCCGTTCCTTGGTTTGTTTTTTGTTCTAGTTCAGTACCAAATTTGTTGGTGATGTCCAGCATACGGTATTCTAGGTAAGTGCCTGGCAGAGGTTGATGACCGTGGACATCACGCACGACTTCATCACCCCTGTTTAGCGTTGGGGGTAAGCGCGCGGTTTTGGCGTGTTGAGGTGGCTCGCGAGTTTTCGTAGCCTCCCCTCGGTTTTTTTTGGCCCGAAGTGCGGTCAGATCGGCCGCCAGATCTACCACCATCAATGTCTCGTATCCGTACTCGGAGTATCCGAGTCGGGAGACGAATAAACCGGGAAAGATGCCCCACCCTCTTCTGCGGCTTTGATCTGTTCTTTCAAGAGCTTCAGCGTGGAAATCGTCTCTTTGAGAACCCGGTCATCTTCAGGATGTGTACGGAAACCCCGCGATAACACAAGGGCGCGAGCCATCGAGTGATCGATCCATCCCAGGGTTGTCTCATGACGTACCCAATGATTTCCAATCTCAATCGCCTCACGCTGAAAGTTAGCGTGTTCCTGCTCTGTTCTGCCAGGCTTGTTCGCTTCGCCCATCAGCTTTTCGTATCTACACGCAAGTCTCTCGATGTCTTCCAGAAATGCATTCTGTGAAAGATGTCGAGCAGAGATATGACAGAGCGTGTCTGGCTTGATTTCTTCTGGGACATACCGCAGCTGCCCCTGCATAGGCATCGCAAACTCTCGCGCTCGCGCGGCAGCATAACCAAGTCCGTAGAAGTGAGAGAGTTCTGGGCCCAGGAATTCGATGTCTTCCTGGGGGAGAGTCGCTCCAGATCGGAAAATTCTCAGGAGCTTAGCTAGGCTTGTTCTCATCTCTTGGTGGATCTTCTGGCGGGCTAGCCGCTTGTAATTCACGGCGAGGACTCCAGGGGAATACACATTGGGCTTACTGCAGCCGTTGAATTTCCAGAATAAATCCTTAGGTCCTTTTTCGCCAAAGGACGAAACGCCCCGCTCAAGAAAAGCGGCAGTCTGGGTGAATTTGCAGACAGAGTAAGTGCCGTCCAGACCCTGTAAATCCAAGCCATTTGAATTATTTCGGATTGTAATGGTCAGGACGAAGATGGGTTTGGCCGCCCTTTGGGTGCTTCCGTTCCAGAAGTTTCCAATACTTACCCACTGGTCTACCCACTCACTTACTACGTCCACTGAGTAGTAGGCTTCAAGCGCAGGAATCGACTGAGCATCCAGAGGCATGCTTAACGCCGCAAGCATGTCGGATCCAGAGTATCGCGTCTTCGCATCCTCTGCGAGTTCAGAAAAGTTCAAGGTCGGATGAAACCCAACGGGCTGGATAAAACGTGGGAACCAATCTTTCTTTATGGTGTGCCAGTTGTAGTCTCCGGACACACCGTTATGATCACAAACACCACGTCTGAATTGCTTGTCCTTCTCGTTGAAAGGATCGGAGTACTGTAGGTCGGGGTGGTCTCCTTTTCTCCAAGGCCTGTGTCTGAAAAAACGATCCGATCCCCAATTACCAGTAAATTGGGGCCAATTTCTCGATTCCGTTTTCGTCAGAGCAGATTCGAGCATCTTGATAAACGGCGAATCTGTTTTGACTCTTACGTTTGGATCTCGATTCATCGCATCTAGCCGGTCTTGGGTTCGCTGTGTATTTGTGTCGAATGCGTGATCCGCTAGAGTCTCGTCTACGGTGGTTGGGACGGTAGAGAGCACGTGATACCCTGCGGAGCCGTTCTTTGACTTCAAGAATTTGGTAAACGCGCCGCCAATGCCGACTCCACCAAATTTGGCGTCTCGGACTTTAGCGTCGAAGCCTGGACTTCGGACGAACTTTCTCCAGCTGAGCTGGTTTTGGTACTCAGTCAGGATTTCTTGGGTGAAGTTGGTGTAGACGTAAGTGCTTTCTTTGCCGTTCTTGGGTTTGCTCCTCTCGAGCAGCGATGGGAAGGCCTTGGCTTTACTGAGCCTGACCCAGTTCTTTGCGCTGAAGTCGAGCCACATGAAGAGAGATACATCAGGCAGTTTTTGTGGGATGTCTCCGAAGGCGTAACGATTCAGCGCGGTAGTGAGGAGGCGCTGGCTGTTTCGGCCACGGTCCAGTCCGTAAATCAACATTGGGAGGCGCTCGAGACCTCTGTTTTCCGCTTCTAGACCGAGGGGCAGATGGCCTTTATCGAAGCCTTGGGTGCCGTCGATGGCTGACCAAACCTCGCTTTTTGCAGGAGAGGCGGGATCGCTCGAGAGTTTGCTAAAGTAAGGCAGTACGTTTTGGAGTTTGTCAATCACTGTGGAATTTATTTCGCTCATGTCGTTGTCATCGAACGAAGCCAACTTTTGGACAGCCTCCCAGGTGTCTTTGGTTCGAGCCGCAGCATCTATTTTAAACTCGATACTTTTGAGGTTTGTCTCAATGTGTTGTAGTCGAGTGTTAGTTTCTAGTTGGCTAATCAAGACCTGGCTTACTTTGTAGTCGATCTGAGCAAGTAAACTTCCCAGTTGATAGATCTGCTTACTAAGCTGGTTAAATCCCTCTCTCATTTCTTGGCGCATGTAACCGATTTGCTCGGAAATGTGTTTGAGGTACTCAAAGACCGGATCTTTGGCAGGGTCCTGAAATAAACTGATTATAGTCTGCGTGATTGCGATCGCGGCGAGTACGTAGTTCTGGGTCGCGAGTGCCACGGAGATTGCTTCGGCTTTCTCTGCAAATACGCTCAAACCTATCTTCAGCAACGCTCCACCGATTTGGGTGGCGGCGTAAGTGGCCTTCCGCACTTCCGGGTCGTTGGAGAGGCCACCCAAGAAGCTCAAGGCGTCTAGCCCAGCTTGCGTGTAGAGGGCTGCCTCTTTGAACTCTTCGTAGGCTTTGAGCGCGGCAGCTTTGGCTGCTGCCTTCTTCTCATTGCTCGCGCGCGCTTTCTCTGCTGCTTGCCCTGGCGTTGGCGATTTTGCGGATTGCGCTAACTCTAGGGCCTTCTCCTTTGCGGCTTCGTTCGCAGCGATGATGCCTGCTTTGTTATCATCTATAATTTTCTGGACGTTTTTGGTGGCAGCATCACGTCGTTCTTGTGTTTGGCTTGGGTCTTTAGCGGTTTTCAAGGCCTCTTCGAGGCCCTGTTGGTTTAGCTTATTGAGGAGACTTTCAAATTCATGGAGTCTCTTGTCTTGCTCCACTTCATGGAACAAACTCGGCATAGCCGCTGCGAGTTCGCCTGGAGTTGGGTTGATCGGGATTCCGAATCCGCTCTCTGCGTGATTAAAAAAATTGTTCACTGCAGCTAAGTACTTTGCTGCGGCTTGGTCACTCCGATCCAGCTGCATAAGCTGAGCGTATTGTTGTGCGGCTGCAGCGGTAAAGTTCTGAAGAGACAAGGGTGCCTCCTTCAGCGCCTTGTCGACTATATTTGAATCCTCTTTTGAGGGTTTGCTCAGAAGGTTCCATGCACCGGTACCAAAGTGAATCGTACCCGCGATGCTTCCCGCAGCAAACCCAAACACGGGTGCCGCGGCTCCTGTGGGTGCCGCAAAAAACGTTGTTACTTCACCTACCGTGAGACTGGTTCCAGTAGCCTCTACAGCAACCTTGACCCAATCGCCTAATGTTGCAGGCACATTATCGGTTTTGTTGACGTCCCGCTGGGCCAAGTCCCTGGCATGTCCGGCTACTTTTGAGGCTTCCTGGATCTTCTTGATAAGGTCGTAAGTGACTGCATTTGGCTGATTTGGATCCTGTGAGGCGTTGCGGTTGCGGTCAGTCGCGAGCTGGGTTTTGGAAAAGAAATCAGGTGGAAGGCTTCTTGTCAGAATCTTGTCTGTCTCCTTAACAATGGATGCAAGTCCCACAAGGCTTGGAAGGTTCTTTTTAAGGACTGGCATGCGCCCGAGGGTTGGGGCCGCCCAGGTTTCGGTCATCACTTTTGGATTTAGGTGAGGGGCAACTTTCGTAATCGAGATCGGCGCGATCCCGGGATGGCTGCCGAGCGACGGCGCTTTTGAGCCAGGGTCTTGATTCAGAGGCTTCCCCCAGAACGCGTGGGAGTGTCTCTGCGCCAACGAGGTCGATAGGGTGATGATGAGCGTGGCTGCTGCGGTGACTTGTTGCCGAGTATGCTTCTTCGAATTTTGACGCATGGTAGCCGGTGGGCTATCTTACATGATCAATTGTATCAACAATAAAGGTACTGTTTCACAGCCCAATGGCGCCAAAAAATTCGTCACAGTTCTCTGGGTGCGCTCCGGGGCATGGCGGCAGCGGATTGCTACTGGGCGGTCTGATGAGGTGGTAAACCATTAAAAAAAAGGGATTTATTGCCTTTTAGGCTGGGATTGTTGCGGCACAGCGGGCCCAATGTTATAATGCGGCGCATTATGTTTGCTGGCCGTACGCCTTTGATCTTCGTGTCTCGCGGTAGGGCTAGGTTCGCTGAGCTCGACCCTTACGGGCATGTAAATACCAATCATTATCTGGGCTACTTTCTCGACCACCGGTTCGTTGGACTAAGGGAGCGCCTTGGGCTCGACATCGCATCACTGAGGACACTCTCTCACCTTTTTGTCACTCGAAAGGTTTCCTTGGATTTCCTTCGGCCTCTCGTGGCGGATGAGGAGTTTGAGATAACGTCTTTTGTCTCCGAAGTGTTGGACCGAAGTTGCACAGTCCAGATGACCCTGTCTAAAGTCGACGGAACGCAAGCGGCGCGTTGTCTGCTTGAATTGGTCTGCATAGAAAAGCAGACCCTGCGACCCTGCTCTTGGCCCACAGAGCTTATCGAGCGTTTTTTTGAGGCAACGCAATGACGAGTGTTTGGGGAGTCTCTATTCCATGACTGGCCATGCACTATTCAGAAATCCCCCCCCCCCCAACAAAAAACCTGCCGTAAACGATCGGGCTTAGAGCCGATACAAATAAAGAGAGCGATGAAACGGTGCTCTTAGTAATCAAAACGTAACAGGAGTGGTGTCGTGAGAAAACCTGCGGACGGTGTTTACGGAGCCGAGGCACTGTTTAGGTTTGGCGAAGGGGTCGAGGCTGATCCAAACTTTCGGACTAGTCCGGATCGGAATGTTTTTGAGTGGTACGAGCTGGTCCTTGCCCAGGAGCCAAAAGGTCTACACATCATCGATTGGGGTGCGGGACTTGGAAGATTTCTACCCATTTTCGAAAGCATTAAACCGGCGCAAGTTACGCTAGTTGAGCCAAGCACGGAGGCTATTCCGGCCCTCAGGGAGCTTGAACAGAGTCACTCGAACTTGAACGTAGTGGCCGGTGGCTTGGGTGCCTCGGTGCCTCGTATAAAAGATCCATCGAATACGCTTCATTTTGCAAACTTTGTCATCAACTGCCTCCCTACACCCAAGCAGGCGTTTTCTCGGCTTGCAGACTCTCTACGCACAGGTGAAAGAGTTTGGATATTTACAAATGTGTTTGTGCCTAGCCGGACTTATTCACTTCTGGATTTTTCAAATCCATTTGCGTCTATCAAAGCCCAAGATGGAACCCTTGATTTTGGTCTCAACACGGGGGGGAAAATCGAGATTCCTCCCGTGGCTAAAACATTCGAGAATCGTATCCTCAAGAGCGGAGATTGTCTGGTCGATGTGGTTCACACCATTGATGAGGTGCGCGCCGCCATAGAAGGTGCGGATTTACCACAGGCGTGGACAGTTCGTCGCGCGGCGATAATGCCACCCTGTGGGTTTGAGCATGTGATTCGTCCGGACGAGGATTTTGGCACGTACGGGTTTGTGGTTTTAGTCCTGCTTCTAGAGCGCGGAAGTAACCGGTGAGTAGCGTTCAAAGAAAAATCTTTTTGGTAATGGCTGCTGTGAGCGCAGTAATGGCGGCCATTTGCCTGGTCATTGCATACATATACTTTGAGCGTGATGTCGTAGAAAGCCACAAGAGCCGGTACGAAAGCCTCACTATTAACTTGGCAAAGTCGATCCGGTCGATGGACGAGTCTACCGAACAGACTATGAAGTCGGCCCTAGAAGCCCTCAGGAGCCGGCTTCGTGGCCGCCGCCTGCCCGATCGGACTGAGCTGACCGCCTTGAAGCATATTCTTCATGTTTCCGATATCAGTCTTGCGGGGAGAGATGGGCGTTTTGTTCGATCCTCCGACTTTGATTTGTCTACGAATCCAAATCTATTTTCGTTGTGCTCCGAATATCGAGACCTTGCCAGCAGGCCTGATGCGTATCAGCGGACCCCTCTGGTTCCGAGCTTTTTGAATGGACGAGTTCTGAAGTTCTCCCTCATGCCCACGCTAGACCGTCGGTATATTCTGAATGTCAGTAAAGAGATTAATTTCGTCCAAGAGATTTTTGAATCTTTAATGCAGGGCGACCGCAACATAAAGGAGCTGTCGCTAGCTGCTCCAAGTGGCTATGTGTTGGCCGCCCTGCGCCACGATGGAACTACATTTTCAGGTCGTCGAGCAGATCATCTAAAGGGATCGGATGGAACGAGTGAATTTCAGTATGGAGTTACATTTGAACCAACTGTACCGGAGTGCTGCGAGTGTAGAGCTAAAGGCCTCTCAGAGGCAAAGACCAACAGATACTTTTATCGTGTTGTAGCCAAAATAGCGCCCACTGAGCTTAACCGTGCGAAGGCCCGTTTGCGCCGAACGCTCGCATTTGTTTTTTGCGGGATCTTGTTCGTGGCCGGTTTTCTTAGTCGAGAGCTTTCGCGCAATTTGTCGGCCCGTCTAACCGCAATCAACCGAAAGACGGAAGAACTCCTTCGAATGGATGATCCTACGCTCCGACTTCGCCTTTCTGGATCAGACGAGGTCGCGCATATTGCAGCGCGATTCGACACTTTACTCGACCAATTGCAATTGTCCCGAACGAGACTGTTCGAACAACAAAAGAAAACGGCACTTGGAGCTCTCGCCCAACAAGTCGCCCACGACATCCGCTCTCCCCTGGCTGCACTCAACGCGTTTGAACATGACCTCTCCGAGCTCTCTGAGGACAAAAGACTTCTGGTCAGAAGCGCGATCTCCAGAATCCGGGACATCGCGAATAACCTGCTCAACCAGAACAAGCGGCACACCTTGGAGAGTCAGGCAGGCGAAAGCACGTCCCTTTCCCCTCAGCTTCTATCTCCGCTCCTCGAGGCGGCTCTGAGTGAGGCTCGTGCGCAGTACAGTAGCAGGCAGGGTCTTGATCTAGGTTCAACGATCTTTGCTGACGCGATTCAAGGATTTGCAGCTGTTGAGCCTTCCGAGCTCAAACGAATTCTCTCAAACCTCATCAACAACTCTGTCGAGGCGATTGATGGTCCAGGAGAGGTTCATCTCAAGCTTTCAAGGACAGAGTCAGGGCTTGTGTTGAAGGTCCGTGACAGCGGCAAAGGAATTCCGGCTGATGTGATCCCTAGACTCATGAGCCGAGGCGAGTCTTACGGCAAAAAAGATGGATCCGGGCTTGGTCTCTTTCACGCAAAGACAACGGTGGAGCGCTGGGGTGGCTCGATCGGGATCGCGTCAGCACCTGGGGTTGGAACCGAGGTGACAATCAAGTTCCCTAAGGTTCCTCCTCCATCGTGGTACGCATCAGCACTTTTGGTGCCCGCGGCTGCGAAGATCGTTATTTTGGACGATGACGAATCGATTCACCAGATCTGGCGAACACGTTTCGCCCACGAGGCCATCGATTCAGCGAGGCTTTTGCACTTCAATGATCCAACCCAATTTTCATCCTGGGTCAATGCGCACAGAAATGAAGCCAAAGAGTGCCTGTTTCTCATCGACTATGAGTTCTCACGAAGCCAGACAAATGGCCTTTCGGTCATCGCAGAGCTTGGGATCGTCAGCCAGAGTGTTC
>JBKCVM010000135.1:0-58195 GCA_046317855.1 Oligoflexia bacterium | reverse complement strand
GCGCAGGATGAGTCAAGAGTCACGATTGCCTCTAAGCTCACTAAAGAGATGGAAAAGCTCGACCCTGTAAAATCAGTGCGGGAGCTGGACTGTCAGGTGCGTGCCCTCAATCCGTGGCCGGGTACGAGCGTCTGGTTAGCGCCTGGGGGCGAGCGGCTCAAGATCCGCAAGGTTTTGCCAAGGCCGGAAGTCGCTCCTCGCGGAGGCTGTCTTTTTGAGTCCGGTGGGCGCCTTTTTTTGAGTGCTCGTGATGGCTGTCTTGAGGTGCTTGAGCTGCAGCAGGATGGCAAACGCCCGCAGCTTGCTTCGGAGTTCATTAACGGCTTTCGGGGTAGGCCGGGGACAGGCGCACATGGGCTCGAGTGGAGGCTCGCATAGTTGCGGCTCACAGCCCGACGGGTTAGGTTGTGAGCATTCATGAAGATTCATTCTGGGTCCTCTGTGCTGGTTGCCCCAAGCCTGCTTTCTGCTGATTTTTCTCGGCTGCGAGAAGAAGTCGCTGCCGTTGAGGCGGGCGGTGCCGACTGGCTGCATATTGACGTGATGGACGGCCACTTTGTGCCCAACCTGACCGTGGGTCCGTTAGTCGTTGAAGCGATTAAGCCGCACACCCGCCTTCCTTTAGATTGTCACCTCATGGTGAGCCGTCCTGAAGACTGGGTAGAGCATTTTGCCAAGGCCGGCGCATCGGTGATGACTGTTCATGCGGAAGCCACCCACCACTTGGATCGTCTGATTGCGCAAATCCGCGAGCTCGGCTGCAAGGCCGGTGTTTCAATCAACCCCGCAACACCACTCTCGGCAATCGAGGAAGTATTGCCCGACGTAGATCTTGTTCTCGTAATGACCGTGAATCCTGGCTTTGGAGGACAGAAGCTCATTCAGTCGGCTGCAGCCAAGGTGGAGCGCCTCAATGAAATCAGAAAGCTCGGTGAGCTCTCGTTCTTGATCGAAGTGGATGGCGGCATCACTGACAAGAACCACCGTGAACTTGTGGAGGCGGGAGCAGATGTGCTGGTCGCCGGATCGGCGGTTTTCAAAAAAAAGGATCGTGCGGCGGCTATCGCTGCACTGAAGGCGGTTTGAGATGAGTAAAGCTTGGGTCCTTGCTGATGAGTCTCTGACCCTAGAGGTCTTGAAGTCAGTGGCCTGGGACGGCAGGAGGGTTGAGCTGGGTACTCCTGCCAAGCGGCGCATCGAAAAGGCAAACCAGTTTTTGAAGCAAAAGATCGCCTCGGGCGGAACCTTTTACGGAATTAACACTGGCTTTGGTCTGCTCTCCAACGTTCGAATCGAGTCGAGCGATATCGCTCAGCTCCAAGTCAACCTCATCCGCTCGCATGCAGTAGGCGTGGGAGATTATCTTCCTGACCCCGCGGTGCGGGCAATGCTCCTGCTGCGCGCATGGAATCTCTGCCAAGGGCATTCAGGCGTTTCTGTGAAGACGGTGCAGCAGCTACTAGATTTTTTGAACCAGGGCATTCACCCGCTCGTTCCTTCGCAGGGGTCGGTCGGCGCCAGTGGGGATCTTGCGCCTCTTTCACACCTTGCTCTGCCGCTGATTGGCGAAGGCAAGGTCCGAGTTAAAGGTAGAGTCATGGGGGGCGCTCAGGGTCTCAAACAGGCAGGACTCAAGCCTCTGCAGTTGGGTCCCAAAGAAGGCTTAGCGCTCATCAACGGCACGCAGTTCATGTCTGCAGTGGGTTCTCTTGCGTTGCTCGAGGCAGAACACCTTTGCCGAGTGGCTGATCTTCTGGGGGCGATGACGGTCGAAGCGCTTCGCGGAACAGAGAGCGCCTTTGAGCCTGAAATCCATTCTGTACGACCCCATCCGGGGCAGGTGTTGGTTGCTGCAAATGTGCGTAGGCTCCTGCTTTCGCGCAGTGGTAAGCCCGGAAAATCAGAGATCGCGCGCAGCCATGAGGGCTGTGGCAAGGTTCAAGACCCCTATTCTGTGCGCTGCATTCCACAAGTCCACGGAGCGTCGCGCGACGCTCTGGCTTTCGTGCGCGGAGTGCTTGAGCGAGAGATTAATTCGGTGACGGATAATCCGCTCCTTTTTCCAGCTGCGGATCGGATCTTGAGCGGGGGTAACTTTCACGGTCAGATCGTTTCTATTGCGATGGATGTCTTAGCTATCGCGATGGCTGAGATTGCAAGTATCTCTGAACAGCGGATGGAAAAGCTCATTAACCCAGCGCTTTCTGATCTCCCCGCTTTTTTGATCAAGAACGGAGGTCTGCATTCTGGCTTTATGATCATCCAAGTGGCCGCGGCGAGTATCGTTTCTGAAAATAAGACGCTTTGCCATCCGGCTTCAGTCGACTCGATTCCGACGTCGGCAGATAAAGAGGACCATGTCAGTATGGGTGCATGGGCCGCTCGCAAGGCTGGGCAGGTCGTAGTCAATGTCCGCAGGGTGCTGGCCATGGAGGCCTTGAGCGCAGCTCAGGGAATCGATCTACTCAGGCCGCTCAAGAGCTCGCGGGCCATCGAGTCGATGCATGCTCTCATTCGAAGCCAAGCAGACTTTGCGCAAGTCGATCGTTCGTTCCATGAGGACCTGCTACGGCTTGAATGCATGTTGCTGTCTCCCGAGGTGGTAGGCTTGCTTGAAAAGGAAGGTGTAAAATGAGTCGAGTGGTCCGCGTTCCCAAGGGGACTCAGATTTCTTGCAAGGGCTGGCAGCAAGAGGCTGCGCTCCGCATGCTCATGAATAATCTGGATCCCGAGGTGGCTGAAAAGCCCGAAGAGCTTGTAGTCTACGGCGGAATTGGCAAGGCCGCTCGCAACTGGGAGTGCTTCGATGCAATCGTTCGCTCTTTGAGAGACCTGACCGACGAACAGACCCTGCTCGTGCAAAGCGGCAAGCCCGTGGCTGTAATGCCGAGCCATCGGCTTGCTCCGCGCGTGATCCTGGTCAACAGCGTGCTCGTTCCTAAATGGGCCACTTGGGAGCACTTTAGAGAGCTCGAAGATCGCGGCCTCATGATGTACGGTCAGATGACCGCGGGCTCCTGGATTTATATCGGGACTCAAGGGATTGTTCAGGGAACTTACGAGACTTTTGCTGAGGCCGGCAGGCAGCACTTGGGTGGAGATCTATCGGGTCGAGTCATCCTTACAGCTGGCCTGGGTGGAATGGGGGGCGCACAGCCGCTGGCTGCCTCCATGGCGGGCGCCATCTCTTTAAATATCGAAGTGGACCCCGAGCGGGCACGCCGCAGGGTTGAGACTCGGTATTTAGATGAAATTGCCGACAGTCTCGACGACGCGCTGAAACGCGTCGAACGCTACCGTAAGTTGCGTGAGGCACGTTCGATCGGCCTGATCGGAAATGCTGCCGAAGTCCTTTGGCAGTTACTCGATCGCGGCTTTATGCCTGAGCTGGTCACCGATCAGACCAGTGCACATGACGAGCTCAACGGCTACATTCCACACGGGATGTCCCTTGCCGAGGCACTCGAGCTTCGTAAAAAAAATCCCAAGCGATACATCGAATGCTCGATGGCCAGCATGGGCCGTCATGTGGAGGCGATGCTAGAATTTCAGCGGCGTGGCTCGCATGTGTTTGATTACGGCAACAACATCCGAGGTCAAGCTCTGAAAGTCGGCGTTAAGAATGCGTTCGACTTTAAGGGGTTTGTCCCACTCTACATTCGACCGCAGTTTTGTGAGGGCCGCGGTCCGTTTCGTTGGGCAGTCCTTTCGGGGGATCCCGCTGATATCGCAGTCACCGATCGTGCCATGCTTGAGCTCTTTCCGGAGGATCGGGGTCTGCAGCGCTGGCTGCAGATGGCTGAAGAGCGCATTGCGTTTCAGGGTCTTCCGGCACGCATTTGCTGGCTGGGCTACGGCCAGCGCGAGAAGGCGGGCTTGGCATTTAATGAGCTAGTTCGGACCGGCAAGGTCAAGGCGCCCATCGTGATTGGTCGTGACCATTTGGATTGCGGTTCTGTGGCTTCTCCGAATCGTGAAACCGAAGGAATGAAAGATGGTTCGGACGCCGTCGGAGACTGGCCTATCTTGAATGCTCTCATTAATGCGGTGAACGGCGCGTCCTGGGTAAGCCTCCATCACGGGGGCGGAGTGGGGATGGGTTATTCGCTGCATTCAGGAATGGTTGTCGTAGCGGATGGCACTCAAGATGCGGCGTGGCGACTCACTCGCGTGCTCAACTCCGACTGCGGCATGGGCGTGGTGCGCCATGCCGACGCTGGCTATGAGAGTTCGCAGCAGATTGGCCGTACGGCATTTGTCGCACGCGGCGGCCGTATTCCAATGCTTTCAAAATGAGGTGGGTTTCTTGCAGAGTTTTTAGAGGTGCTCTGTAGGACACTGTTAGTTCTCGTTTCATTTGTCACTTTAGGCGTCACGTTAGCAGTGAACAGTGCTGAGGCTCACGCTAAACTCCTCATGGGGGTTCTTGGAGATTCAATCTCTGCGGCCACGTTTGCGGATGTTCCCCTGTCGCCCGCTCCGCTGGGTGTGGCTGGTCTTCTGTCTAATAAAGAAAGTTTGTCATGGGGTTCAGGCAGGTCCATCAAATCCCATTTCTTATTACTTAGAAAATACCTGAGGAGTCAGAAAGATTTTCGACAGCTCGAGGTTCTGAATTTATCCCAGGCCGGAAATTTGGCACAGGGTTTGGTCACTCAAGCTCGGCACTTGGTCCGCGCCTTCAAAATCGGCGGATATGAATCTCTTCCTTATGTGGTCCTAACCGTGGGTTCAAATGATGCCTGTGATTTAGAGCAGAGCGCGGATCCTGACCTTGCTCTGGCGGAGATTCGTGAATCGATTCTTTTGGCAGCGCGAGTGATTTCTACTGGGATTTCTCAGCGCGAGCCCATTCGAATCCTCGTTTTGGGTGCACCTCAAATCCCAGATTTGGGAAGGCCAGAAATCCGGAAACATCCGACCCTTTTTGGGCTTGATTGTGAAACGTTTCGAAATCGCGTGCTTGGGCTTTGCAGTTCTTTGACGCTGTGGGCAGACCGCTCTGGATTCTTGGCCGCATTAAAACGGGTGGCTGCGGTAAACCAGGCGATTGCGCATGCTGTGAGTGCAGCTGAAGAGGAGTTTCCCCATTTGCGAATGGTCTTTAGCGAACGGCTTTTTAGTGAAGAAATCCGTCTTGAGTCTCTTGCTGCGGACTGCTTTCACCCCTCAGGACGCGGACAAGAGGAAATTTCTCTGAAAACTTGGCAAGATCAGCCGTGGTTTCGTCTGGAAGAACTAGAGATTCGGCACGTCACGCCCCCATCGGATCATAATCCAGGTACAGACGACCCTGCCGAATGGATCGCGTAGCCGACCTGCGTTAAGCTCGGGTTGTGAGAAAAAATAAAAATTGGAAAGCCTTGATCCATGCTGCTGAGCTCCTGACCGGGTCGGGGGTGAGAGCAAAGGATGGGAGACATCCCAGTGAGAGTGATCTCGGTCGAGTCGAGGACGGAGCTATCGTTTATGAGACGATAGGTGTGGGTCAAAAAGAGCGAGTCGGCGCCGTCCTTTGGACTGGGAGCACATCCGAGCTACCAAAGAAATTCAGAAATTCATCGCGGACTCGTGATCTCAAAGGCAGGCACGCGGTGGTCCCGGGCCTCGTGGACTGTCATACCCATCTTGTCTTTGCCGGCGACCGTTCAGATGAGTTTGCTCGGCGCTGTGGGGGTGCCACCTACGAACAGATTGCAGCCTCTGGGGGCGGAATTGTCTCCACGGTTAGGGCGACTCGTGGAGCGACTTCAGCTGAGTTATTGCGGCTCGCGGTGCCGCGAGTTCGTGAGGCCTATCGTTATGGAGTGCGTACCCTCGAGATCAAGAGTGGTTATGGGTTAGACGAGGATTCGGAGATCAGGCAACTCCAAGTGGTTCGACGACTGTCTGAGATTTTTCCTGACGTCAAATTTCAGTCCACTTATTTAGGTGCGCACGCCATCCCGACAGACAGAAATCGCGACGAGTATGTGCGGGAGATGATTGAGCGGACTCTTCCAAAAATTGCAAAATTGAAATGTGCAGACGCAGTCGATGTCTTTATTGACGAAGGTTATTTTACCGGTGCAGAAGGCCGGAGAATTTTATTAAAGGCTGCGAGCCTAGGATTCAAACTCAAGATCCATGCCGACGAACTGTCTAATACAGAGTCAGCAGCTCTGGCCGCAGAACTGGGGGCTCTGTCCGCAGATCATCTTCTGAAAATCTCACCCAAAGGAGTGGAGGCCTTGGCCAAGTCCCAGACCACGGCAGTTTTACTGCCGGGAACGGCTTTTTACCTTAGGGCGCCGCATGCTCCGGCCCGAGCTCTGATCGAAGCTGGAGCTCGGGTGGCTCTTTCAACGGACTTTAATCCAGGGACCTGCATGACGCTGAATCTTCCAGCAGTCATGACGATTGGGGCTCTTTATCTTCAAATGTCCCGATCTGAGCTGTTTGCCGCAGTGACTTACAATGGAGCCCGTGCACTCGGTTTTGAGAAGTCTCGTGGCACGCTGGAGCCAGGAATGGATGCGGCCTATGCAATTTTGCCGTTCAGGCGATTTGAAGAGATCTACTATCGTTTTGCCTGGTCTGCCTGAGCAAGCCAGCCTTTCAGGCGCTCCACGAAGTCCGCGCGCATCCAATTTCGATCGCCCGCTACGGTTTCTAGTACTCTTCTTGATTGATCAATGATGATCGTCAGAGGGATGGCATGAACATCAAATGCATCACTCAGTTTTTCGTCGCGATCGACGAAGTTGGGAAAGGGAATGCCAAACTCCGCCACCGTAGCCGGGATCGCTTGCTGTGGTTTTTCGTCCAGATTCACTCCATAAATTTCAAAGCCCTGGGAGTGGAACTCTTGGTGCAGTTTAACCAGGGAAGGCATTTCGTCCATACAGGCTTCACACCAAGTAGCCCAAAAATTGATCAGTAGGACCTTGTGTTTAGACTGAGAAAGCATCACGCCTTTAGCAGAAGAGCCGTCCAGAGACTCAAATCGGAGATCTGGAAGGATGGCGCCTACCTTAAAATCAACTGCGGCCGTAGAGTGGGTTCGAGTGCCCAAGCTGGACTTCAGTAAGCTCAAGGCTCCCCATGCGACTGCGAGTACCACCAGGACGGGGATGAGGACCGAGGCAAACGAGGCCTTCGTGGTTCTTGTCATGGGACTCAACACTAACCTAAAATGGCAGAATGAGACAGACCCATGCAGGCCAAGCAGTGGTCGAATACGTTTTGATGATCTTTTTGGCAGTTTTGTTAGTGGCCACCATCAATGGTTCGCTCAATCGTTCGGTCAGAAGCCTTTGGGCGACGATTGTCAATGATGTCGCTGCGCCGTGTCCAAAATGCCCCAATCCCAACCCTATTCGTTAGTCTGCCTTTTTGGAGTTTCCTTGAAAGAGAAGCCCAACGAGAAAAATCTCTTTGCTCTCTTTTCGAGTACTCTTGGGCCTCAGAACTTCTACTTTCGAGAATGAGACACGAAGCTTCTTTCGAAACCCTTCAAACTCATCGCTATGAAAGAGTTTAGCGATAAAAGTGCCTCGTTGCTTGAGGTTGCGCAGTGCGATTTCAAGGGCGAGCTCGCAAAGCTCCAGCGACCGGATTTGGTCCTGGAGTCGAATTCCAGTGGTTTTAGGAGCCATGTCGGACATCACGATGTCAAAGGGTGGAGAAAAGCCGTGAGTCCTGAAGATATCCTCTAGATTCAAATCCCTCAGGTCAGCTTGGATGAATCGAGCGTTAGGCAGGTCGAGACGGATCTCTTGCAGATCGATCCCAAGGATTGCGCCAAGTGAGCCCACCTTGCGTGAGGCGTACTGTGACCAAGAGCCCGGAGCAGCACCGAGGTCTAGAATCTTCATCCCCGGCTTAAAGATTTTAAAGCGTTGATCCATCTCCTCTAGCTTGAATGCAGAGCGAGCAGCGTAGTTTTCTGATTTGGCTTTGTGGAAGTAATAATCCTTGGGGTTATAGGCCATTTTAACTCTCGATCTGAAGGCCTTCGAACTGGTGCCTGATTTCGGAGTCGACTAGATCAGAAATGATCTTTTGATCGGTGGGTCCCAAGTTGAAGAACTCGATCCCAAGCTTGATTCCCTGAACTTCTGAGTCTTGCGGAAAAACAGCAAGGTGTCTCACGATGCCCCAAGTGTGGATGACTTGGTCCTTGATCTTGAGTTCGATAGACTCGAGCCGCTGTCGGACGTGATAGTGGCGCTCTTCTCCGTAAAAAAGAATCATGGAGGCGCCCCCAACGCTGAGATCGTTTAACTTTCGAGTCAGGACCCGGTTGGGTTGAACCGGATCAGCATGGACGATTTGGACGTCGCTTCGGTCTCTGACGACTGCCCTGGGGTGCTTACGTTGTTGAGTTCTGAAAATTTTTGAAGGTAATCGCAGCTCAATTTTAGCTGCTGGGATGCTTAAACCGATAAACTCTGCCTTCACGAAAAGTGAGAGTCCCTGGGTTTCAAAGTTGAGATAGACACTGGAGTCCCTGGAAATACCCTCATTCAGAGCGGCAATATCGAGATCTTCGTTGATGGCTACTGAGAATCGGTCCTGGTTAAAATCAAACGCCAGAAGCCGCGTCTTGGAAATGATGCCGTGGTCTTTGACCCAGATTTTGGCTGCGGTTTGGGCTCTGCAGGCGTCACGTACGAGTTTGAGACCCGCTTGAAGGTCGTCAATCGGTATGAAGCTGCTCTGATCAGACAATCGTCACCTTTCGGAGGAGATCCATGTCCTGGAGGGCCTTGCCAGATCCGCGCACCACGCAGGTGAGGGGGTCTTCGGCAAGTGCTACTGGAAGTCCTGTCTTTTCTTTGATGAGGATGTCTAGGTTTGCAAGCAGTGATCCCCCGCCAGCCAAAATAATGCCGTTGTCGACAATGTCTGCTGCCAACTCCGGGGGGGTTCTTTCGAGAGCAGTTTTGATGGCATCCACCACGGCAGACACCGGCTCTGCAAGTGCATCTCGGATTTCTTCGGAATTCACTTCAATGGTCTTGGGAGCCCCACTGATGAGGTCACGTCCTTTGACCTCATAGGTTTTCTCCTCTTCGAAAGGGTAAGCGCATCCGATGGAGAGCTTGATCTGCTCAGCGGTGCGTTCTCCAATCAGAAGTGAATATTTTCTCTTGATGTATTGGACGATTGCTTCGTCAAACTTGTCGCCCGCGACGCGTACCGAGCGGGAGTAGACGATCCCTCCCAATGAAATCACTGCGACTTCTGTCGTGCCGCCCCCGATGTCCACGATCATGTTGCCGCTTGGCTCACGGATTGGAAGGCCGGCCCCTAGGGCTGCGGCCATCGGCTCTTCGATCAAGTAGACTTCACGGGCGCCGGCAGATTGCGCCGATTCTTTGACGGCGCGTTTTTCGACTTGGGTGATTCCAAAGGGAATACAAATGATGATCCGAGGGCGAATGAATGTACGCCGTTCGCTAGACTTCTCGATGAAGTACTTGAGCATCGACTGTGTGACTTCAAAGTCGGCGATCACACCATCCTTGAGTGGGCGGATCGCCTGAATCGATCCGGGAGTCCTTCCCAGCATGTCCTTGGCTTCTTTTCCCACTGCAAGGACTCGAGTCTGACCTCGGGCGTTGCGATGAATCGCGACCACCGAGGGCTCATTGATGATGAGACCACGATCTCTAGCGTAAACGAGCGTATTGGCTGTTCCGAGATCGATGGCTAGATCGTTTGTAAAAAAATCTAAGAGTTTTTTGAGCATGGGTCCCTGTCGTCCTCACCAACGATAATGCCGGATGTGTTCACCGCGCACTGCAATTTCGCTCATCGCCTTGATTCCGATCTCAAGATGAAGGTCTGTGAATTTACGAAAGACTGATTTTGCCGACTTTTTTGTCTTGATGCCACCCCGCTGTAGCGGAAGATCCGAAACTAAAAGCAAAGCTCCGATCGGAACCTTGCTTGCAAAGCCTGCCACGAAAAGGGTGGAAGTTTCCATGTCAATGGCCAGGGCACGCTCCTCGTAGAGCTGGGCCTTAAAGCGATCATCAAATTCCCAGAAGCGGTAATCCGTAGTGTGGACCACGCCGGTTCGATAATCCAGACCCCTCTCCATGACGATCTGTGAAACGAATATTTGAATTTTAAAAGTGGGCAAGGCGGGGACCTGAGCCGGCATAAAATGCCGTGACACACCTTCGTCCCGAATCGCAGCAGTCGGCAGCACGAAGTCGCCCACTTTAAGCGAGCGATGGAGGCCGCCGCACATCCCTAAGAGCAAGACAGCCTTGGGCTCAACCACAGAGAGAATCTCAATGATCAACGCAGCCGTCGGAGAGCCGATAGAGAAATCAATGATGGATACGTCTTCTTTAGAGCTGTGGACAACACGCATGGCTGAGCCTTTATAGCGCTCGTCGCCGCAGAGATTATCGAACCGTTCAACGTAGTAATCAAAATTAGTCAAAATGATTTGTTTGCGGAACCGGTCCACCGGGCTTCCGGTGTAGCGCTCAAGAATATCACCTGCGATTTTTGCTTTTCTCGCATTAGTGTAGATCCGGTTGTTGTTGGGAACCAGAAAAGCGTTCCCTTTCAGTCCCGGAAGGTTTTGTTGAGTTTTTTTCTTGATTTGCACGCGTCGAGTCTACATTTTGGATCATGCTGAAACAAGCGGAGTTTTACCTACTTGAGGCGCGATTTTCTTCGCCAGATATCTAGAAAAGCAGGTTCTTTTCTTCCCGTTCTAAGTGCGTTGCTACTGGGCAGTGTTGCGCTTGCCTGGGTGGGCTGGCAGTGGGTGCAGACAGAGTTTCCGCCGGTCGAGGTGCTCGGGTCGCAGTACCCTGTGGTCCACTTCCGGGGACCAGGCAACCCGCCGACGGTGGAGCTCATTTCGAGTCGGCCGCTGAGCTGGGTTCGGATCTCGAGTGTCTCAAGCCATGCGGTCGGTGCAATTCTTGTGAGTGAAGATTGGGCTTTCTACTCCCATCCTGGATACGACCTCGATCAGATGCGTGAAGCTATGCAGCACGATCTAAAAAAGGGTCGGTTTGCTCGCGGTGCAAGCACCATCACGCAACAAGTAGTTCGAAATGTTTTTTTGACGCGAGAGAAGACACTTTGGAGAAAAATCCGCGAGCTGGTTTTAGCTGCCCGCCTTGATCGCGAGCTGAGTAAGTCCAGAATCCTGGAGATTTACCTCAATATTGCCGAGTGGGGGCCGGGGATCTTTGGGATCGGCAAGGCTTCGCAGTTTTATTTTAACAAGGCTCCTTCTGAGCTCACTGCCCGAGAGGGAGCTTTTCTCGCCTTGTTACTTCCGAGTCCGATTCGGTATGGTCAATCGTTTCGTCAAAAGAAGCTGACCCCCTATGCTCGCAAAACACTCTCTGAGATCCTTTCAAAAATGGTCAGGGCCCAGCGCATTACTGAGGAGCAGCGGAGCAACGCTCTGGCAGAGCGGATGGCGTTCGAAGCCCGGGTCGAGGTTTCTAAAGCTGACGGGGAGCCAAAAGATGAACCAGAAGACGAATCTCAAGAGGAGCGAGGAGAGGAACTGGAGTCAAAAGAGTGACGCTGACATCGATTGACCACATCGCTCCAGCAAGTCAGACTTAAAATCCATGTCTCTTAAGGTTTCACAGATCCAATTGCCGATTTTCTTAGCTTTGCTGATTCCTGGCATTGCCGGAATGGCATTTGTTTTAAAGAAAAAGAGCCCAACAATCGCGGCTTTTTTTGAAAAACGACAGGTCATTTCGCGCGCTGATCTGGCCAGGGCGCTGTCTTTAGGGGGCGACGCTACCTCCCGCGGCTCTGAGTACGTTCAAAATGGGGCAGGCTTACCTGGGGTGATTGAGGTGCAGGGCCGAGCTGGCACCCAAAAACGCGAGGCCATCGTTCAATATAGTTTTGACCCGGATCTTCAGTCTGAAATTGAGACCCTCTTTAGGCAATACTTGCCAGATCACGGGGCATTTGCGGCGGTGGACCCAGAAAGCGGCCGAGTGCTCGCCTTAGTGAGTCATGAAAAGCGGGGGCAGGCTTCTGAAGATTTGCCAGCGTTGGGTGATCACTTGGCGTTGAGGGCCACCTTTCCAGCTGCTTCTGTTTTTAAAGTGGTGACTGCAGCAGCAGCCATTGCTGAAAAGCGGTTCAATGCTGATACCCGGGTGGCCTTCAATGGCTCGAACCATTCGTTGTACCGAAACAACGTGCTGAAAGACCAACATAACCGCTGGACACGCAGTGTTTCGCTCAGAGATGCATTTGGGCAGTCGATCAATACAGTTTTTGGAAAAATTGGAGCTTTTAATCTGGGCGCTGAGAAGCTCAGAGATTATGCTGCCAAATTTGGCTTCAACCGTCAGATCGCGTCAGATCTTCCGGTTCAGCCAGGCAGGGCCTCGATTTCTGTGGATGCAGACCCTTGGTCTCTTGCTGAGGCTGCTTCTGGGTTTACACGCGAGACCACCATGAGCCCTCTTCAGGGCGCGTTGATTGCCGCGTCCATCGTCAATGGGGGAAAAATGATTCAGCCCTATGCCGTCCAGTCTGTGCATCTTGCCGATGGTGAGACCATTTACGAAGCTGAAAGCCAGGAGCCCGTGCCCACGTTGTCACCCCAGGTGGCGTCCGAGCTCATGGAGTTGATGCGGCAGACTGTGGTCGCAGGGACATCTCGCAGGAGTTTTAGGGGATTCTCTAGAGGCACCCGGCAGACCGTGGACGTGGGTGGCAAGACGGGATCGCTGACGGGTTTTGACCCTCCAGGAAAATACGATTGGTTCGTAGGTTTTGGAAAGATGGGGGATAAAAGTATTGCGCTTGCAGCTTTGACCATCCATCGAGAACACTGGCGAGTGAAGTCTTCTTATGTCGCCCGACGCGCCATTGAGCGCTATTTTTTGAGATAGTGAGCCCATGAAAGTGGTGATCCAGCGCGTGCTTCGAGCGTCCGTCGAAGTAGAGGGACGAAAGGTGGCTTCGATCGAACGGGGTCTCTTGACCTTGCTTGGAGTGGAATCGGCAGACACCTTTGCAACCGCTGAGCGCATGATGGAGCGGATTGCCAAGCTTCGGATTTTTCCGGACTCTTTGGGAAAAATGAATTCAAGTCTCTCTGAAGTGCGGGGGGAGCATCTCCTGGTGTCACAGTTCACCCTGTTAGCGGATCTCCGTAAGGGAAATCGTCCCAGTTTTACTGGGGCAGGTTCTCCAGATCATGCAGTTTCAGTTTTTGAGCATGCGGTGAAATGCAGCAGAAGCTTGGGTTTAAAGACTCAGAGCGGTGTCTTTCAAGCAGATATGAAAGTGGAGCTCGTCAATGACGGCCCTGTGACTTTTGTACTCGATCTGGCGGGAGAATCCCCTCATCGGGAGATTGCACTGAAATGACCCGTCACGTTTCGATTCTGCTGCCCGAAATCGTTGAGAGCCTTGCTGTTCCTTTTGAGCGCGCTCAAAGTGGTGGAGTTTTGGTCGACTGTACGCTGGGGGGGGGCGGGCATACGGCAGCTCTATTGGAGCGCTTAACTAAAACTCAGGCGGGTTCGAAGCATCGCGTGGTGGCCGTTGATCAAGATGCGACAGCGATCGAGCAAGCCCAAAAAAGATTTTCAGAGGAGATTTCACAGGGGCGTCTTTTGCTCATTCATTCTCGGTTTTCTGAGCTTCGAGAGCGACTCACTCATTTACCAGTTCTGGGGGTCCTTGCAGACCTTGGATTTTCGAGTGATCAGATTGACGAAGCTTCGAGGGGGTTCAGCTTTCGCCTGGAGGGACCTCTCGATATGAGGCTTGATCCTGCGCGGGGGCACACGGCTCGGACTTTGCTTGCGACCGAGACTGAGGCTCATCTTGCCAAGATCATTTGGGAGCTAGGAGAAGAGCGATTTTCGAGAAAGATCGCTCGCCGGATCGTTGAGGCGCGGTCTGCCGGTCAACTTCCTGACACGACGACTGGCTTAGCTGCGCTGGTCGCCTCGTGTTTTCCGCCCTCCGCTCGTCAGGGTCGAACGCACCCCGCCACGCGCACTTTTCAAGCACTCAGAATTTGGGTGAACGATGAACTGAGTGAACTCAAGGCCTTGCTCGAGTCGGTATTACCCGCGATCCTATCTCCAGGGGGGCGGGCGGCGATTCTGAGCTTTCATTCGTTAGAGGATCGAATGGTTAAGCAAGCTTTTGCTCGGGGCAACGAGTGGGGTTGGCGATCATTGCAGAAAAAACCGATCGAGCCCAGTGAAGTTGAAATTCAGATCAATCCGCGCTCCAGGAGCGCTAAACTACGTATTGCCGAGTGGATCAATGAAAGGACGCTATGACCTTTAGGCAAGGCCCCAGAAAACGGAGTTCCGGCTCAGCGTTTCCTCGCTGGATTTGGCCAGTGCTCTTGGTTTTTACAATCCTGACGGTGTGGGTGAGGCTTGGAGTGGTGCGGTCGACTTACGAGGCTTCACAGGCTGAAAAGTCGATTCGAGTTCTTCAGCAGGATCGAGAACAAATTGAGCTGAGAGTGGCGGGTCTCAAGTCCCCTCGTCGACTTGAGGGGATTGCGCGGTCGCGCTTTGGTCTCGGGCAGCCGCGGCCCGACCAAGTGGTCTATATGGGATCAGGTGCTTTGGGTGAGGTCCGAGCAAAATGAATGAGAGGTTGCGATGGGTGCGCCGAGGTGCAACGGTCATGGCGCTCTTGCTGGTGGGGCGCGCGTTTAGCATCCAGATCCTTCGAGATGACCGACTTGAGCAGATGGCCCGCAAGCAATTTCGTGGCAAGGTTCTCCTGAGCCCCCGTCGCGGCGCGATTCTGGATCGAAACGGTGAGGCACTTGCCGTAAACATTGAGACGCAAAGTCTTGCCGCCAATCCTGCTAAGCTCCGAAAACGAAAAGATATCCTGAGACTGCTGGGCAAGTCCTTAAATCTTCAGATTGATAAAATTCTCTCAAAGACTCGAGACAAAAAAGGCTTTGCCTGGATCAAGCGACATCTCTCTGAACAAGAGCTCAATCTCTTAAAGAAATTTCAGATCATTGCGGCAGATGGAGACTTAGTTGAGGGGCTTTGGCTAGTCCGGGAGAGTAAGCGTGTTTATCCTCATCATGATTTGGCCGCGCATGTTCTTGGCAGCACAAACGTAGATTCAGAAGGAACAGAAGGCGTAGAGCTTTGGCGAGATTCGCAGCTCAAGGGCAGTGTGGTAGCCGTCAACACCACTCGTGATGCTCTGGGGCGCGCCACTTTTTTGGATGCCACTGCTGCAGGAACAGTACGAGACGGCACACCGGTTCGGCTGACGCTGGACTCGTCACTTCAGTATGCGGTTGAGCAAGAACTGAAGTTTTCGATTGCGCGCACTGGCTCCCGAGCGGGGAGTGTCATTGTGATGAATGCCACTAACGGAGAAATTCTGGCGGTTGCCAATGAGCCAACCTTTGATCCAAATTTCAGACTGGCCCCAGTTGAAAGTCGTCGAAATCGGGCCCTTACCGACGGATACGAACCGGGTTCGACTCTGAAGCCTGTCCTTCTGGCATCTGCGCTTTCAGGCGGGATGAAGCTCAGCGATCAGATCTGGGGAGGCCAAGGGAGCTTTAAAGTCCAAGGGAAAACAATTTCAGAGGCGGAGTCTCATGAAAAGTTTGAGTGGATCACCCTCAAGAAAATGATCCAAGTTTCTAGCAATGTGGTCTCGGCTAAGCTTGCTTTGAAGCTGGGAGCTGAGACCTATTCTAAAACTCTTCAACAGATGGGATTTGGTCAGCGCACGGGGACTGGTTTTCCTGGGGAGATCGCTGGAAAAATGCCCGCGGGCAAGTCTTGGCAGCCCCTCACTCTGGCCAACGTGGGGTTTGGTCAGGGAGTGCTTGTGACTCCTCTTCAGATGGCACGTGCTTATGCTACTTTCTTAAATGGCGGATGGCTGGTGCAACCCACGCTGATTCAAAGTGAGACGGGTCAGGGAGAGCCGCCTCGGAGAGTCCTGAGCCAGGCTGTGGCAGAGCAGGTTCAGCAGGCGCTGTCTTCTGTCACCAGTGAAGGCGGGACCGGTGAAAAAGCTCGGCTCGAAGGGTACTCTGTTGCTGGAAAAACGGGCACTTCGCAAACGGTCGAACCGGGAACTCGAAAATATTCGAAGACTCGGTACATTTCGAGTTTCATTGGCTTTGCGCGAGGAGTGGAGCCCAGACTCGTGATTTACGCTGCGCTCGATGGGCCTCGAGGCGTTTACTATGCCTCTGAAACTGCAGCGCCACTGTTTCAGCGAGTTCTTCAATCAGTCGTGAACCGTTTCAGTATCCCGGCAGACTCTCCGCTTGCCCCCAGCGCTCCTGAAGGGGCGCGTTCGGCGCCGATTCTTGCGCAGGTCCGCAAGCGGGATCCGCTGACTTGGGAAGGGGCGGCACCAGCCGCCGGAGGTGAGTCCGCTCTGCCGTCTTTGTTCCGGATGCCTTCGTTGGTGGGCTTTACTGCCCGAGAGGCGTTGCGGGCCCTTCAGGGGCATCCTGTTGAAGTGGAGATCCGGGGTGAGGGGCTCGTCAAGTCGCAGTTTCCAGAAGCTGGCAACGCCATTGCAGGAAGGACTCAAGTTCAGCTACAGCTTGCGGTCGAATGATCGCTTTAGGTCAACTTTTTGGACCCCTTGTTGTTGAAATGCCTGATTCGTTAAGTCAGCAGTGGGTGCAGTGTTCACAGCTCATCACTGACTCGAGAAAAGCAGGGCCTGGCTCTGTTTTTTTTGCGATCCGCGGCTCCAAGATCGATGGGCATTCTTACGTGTCAGCGCTGATCGATCAGGGAGTAGCTGCTTGTGTCGTAGAGACCGATTTTAAGTGTGCTTCAAGAGAACAGGGCGCTCGGTTGATCCGAGTTCGAGATACCCGCGAAGCTTTGGGCTGGGCGATGGCCCATGCGCACGGAAATCCCTCGCACGCTATGAAGATAGTGGGAGTGACCGGTACGAGTGGCAAAACAACGACGACTTACTTGGTGGAGCACATGCTCAGAGCTGCAGGCCACAAAGTGGGAGTGATTGGCACGGTCAATTTTAGGGTGGGAGACGATGTGCTTCCGTCCACACACACGACGCCCGGTAGCCCGGAGCTCCAGGAGCTTCTTTCTACCATGAAGGCAAAAGGCTGCACTGCTGTGGTCATGGAGGTTTCGTCTCATGCCTTGAAGCAGCACCGAACTGCCGGAATCGCCTTTGACGTCGTGGTCTTTACGAACCTCTCGCGCGAGCATTTGGATTTTCATCTGGATATGGAAGACTACTTTCAGTCCAAAAGATTGCTTTTTTCTGTTTATCCACTCCAGGCCAAGACTGCAGGCAAAACGTGCACCGCAGTGGTCAACTCTGATGACGAATACGGGCGGCGTCTTCTCTCTGAATTGAGGCCTTTGTTGGGCACGGACTCCGTTCGGTCCTATTCGATGGATCACACTTCGGCGGATCTTTGTGGGCTGAACTTAAAGTTAGGGATGGACGGAATCACTGGTCAAATGCAGTCCAAACAGGGTGACGCGATTTTAGTTCGAGCCAATCTTTTTGCGCGCTTTAACGCCTACAACTTGATTGCGGCTGCAGAGGCTTGCCGTGTGCTCGGGGTTTCGTCTACGCAAATTTCGAGTGCAATCGCCACTTTTGGTAGCGTTCCGGGTAGGCTCGAGCGTGTTTCGAATGACCTGGGGATTGTGGTTTTGGTGGATTATGCGCACAAGCCCGATGCTCTTGAAAAGGTCCTCAAAACTTTGGGGGAGCTGAGGCAACCCGGACAAAAGATCGTCACAGTGGTGGGCTGCGGCGGTGATCGGGACCGGACCAAGCGGCCTGTCATGGGAAGGTTGGCGGCAGAACTCTCGGACTGGGCGGTGATTACTTCTGATAATCCCAGAACTGAGGATCCTGCTGCGATCATTCAGGAAATCGTGTCCGGTATTCCGGAAAAGCTATCATCGAGGAGTCGTATCGAACAGGACCGAGCACGGGCGATAGACCTTGCGATCGGCTTGGCCAGGCGGGGAGATCTGGTGCTCATTGCTGGGAAAGGACATGAGGATTACCAGATTTTGGGGACGACCCAAATCCACTTTGATGACCGAGAGGTGGCGGCTGCGGCGTGTGCCCGCCGCAAGGACGACTCAGGACGGCTAAAGTCTTGACTTTGATTTTTGAAAATCTGTAACCTCCCGTCACCATGCTTTTTCATCTGCTGTATCCGCTGCATACGCAGTTCTCTGCTCTGAACGTATTCAAATACATTTCATTTAGGACTTTCGGGGCCGCCATTACGGCGGTTCTCTTCTGTATGCTTCTGGGGCCTGCTTACATTCGCTTCCTCAAGCAGAAGCAAATGGGGCAGGCCATCCGCGATGATGGCCCCCAGTCTCACCTCTCTAAAAAGGGGACTCCCACCATGGGAGGGGGGCTCATTTTGATGGGCATCACTTTTTCGACCCTTCTATGGTCAGACCTTTCAAATCCCCTCATTTGGTTGGTGCTGCTCTCTACCCTGGCATTTGGAGCGGTGGGATTTGTCGATGACTATCGTAAGGTGATTCGCAAAAACCCCAAGGGTCTGCCCGGCCGTTACAAGCTCCTTTTTCAAACACTGATCTCCTTAGTTGTGGCGTATTTGCTCTACCGGGTTGAGGCGGTGCCAACCGAGTTGAAGTTTCCGTTTTTTAAGGATTGGACACTTGAGTTGGGAGCCGCTTTCGTTCCTTTTGCGATTTTGGTGATCGTGGGAGCGTCCAATGCTGTAAACCTGACGGACGGACTCGATGGGCTTGCTGTGGGTCCCACGATTACTACATCCCTGACGTTTTTGATTCTTGCGTATTGCGCCGGAAATTCTCTGATTTCTCAATATCTTCAGATTCCGTTCATCCCCGGGGCGGGAGAGTTGTCTATTTTTCTGGCTACCGTAGCGATGTCTTGTCTGGGCTTTCTCTGGTTCAATACTTACCCAGCCCAAGTCTTTATGGGGGATGTGGGCTCACTGGCGCTTGGCGCTGCCCTTGGAATTGTGGCAGTCATCACCAAGAACGAGCTGTTGCTTGCTATTTGTGGCGGAATTTTTGTAGTTGAAGCCCTCTCAGTAATGGCCCAAGTGCTTTCATTCAAAATGACCGGAAAGAGGGTTTTCAAAATGGCCCCGATCCATCATCACTTTGAGCTGAAAGGCTGGGCTGAGCCCAAAGTGATCGTCCGTTTTTGGATCATTTCGATCCTTTTGGCGATTGTGACCCTTTCGACGCTCAAGCTGCGTTGATGATTTTATAGGTGAATTTATGAGTAAGTATAAAGGCAAGCGAGTTTTGGTTGTAGGGTTTGGAAAGACCGGTGTGGCGGTTGCGCGTTACATGTGCAAGCAGGGCGCTAAGGTGACGGTCACTGACATGAAACAGAAGACTGAGCTCGCTGATAGCGTCAATGCTTGTGCAGATCTCAAGATCGAATACGAGCTAGGGCGTCACAACGGAAAGACTTTTTCTACGTCTGAGCTCATTGTGGTGAGCCCAGGGGTGCCCCTAAACATCAAACCCTTAGACGAAGCGAGAGCTGCTGCTGTTCCGATCACCAGCGAAGTCGAAGTGGCGGCAGGAACGTGCAAGGAGCCCCTCATCTGCGTGACCGGAACCAATGGCAAGACCACGACCACGACCCTGATCGGCGAAATGTTCAAGTCGGATCAGCGACCAGTGTATGTGGGTGGAAACATTGGCACTCCACTTTTGGATTACGCCAATGAGGGTGCGCGGGTCGACGCCGTTGTCGCAGAGCTCTCAAGTTTTCAGTTAGAGCTGACAGAGAAGCTTGTGCCCGCCGTGGCTGTTTTTACCAATATCGAAGAAGACCACTTGGATCGTTACGGCACGATGGATCTCTATGTGCAGGCCAAAAGGCGACTTTTAACACTTTGTGACCGAAACAGTTTCGTTGTTTTAAATTACGATAACGCAAATGTGGCTCGTTTTGCGTCTGAGGCTCAGGGCAAGCTCATCTGGTTTACTAAGCAGAATCCTATGAAGATTGGTGGCGAGTTCGCCGAAAACTTCAGAGGGTGCTACTACGACTCTGCTTCACGCAGAATTGTTGCCAAGATCACCGGAAAAGAAGAGTCGTACGACGTTTCGGCGTTCAAGCTTTTTGGGGAGCACAACAAAGAAAATCTCATGGCCGCAATCTGTGCCGCCCGGGCTCAGGGTGTCTCTCCTGCGGCCATTCAATCGGTGATTCAGAACTTTAAGGGAGTTCCCCATCGACTCGAGTTTGTGCGCAAAAAAGATGGGGTTTATTTCATCAACGACTCCAAAGGCACGAACGTCATGAGTGTTCAAAGGAGTCTTGCAGCATTCGGAAAAAATCCAATCATCCTCATTGCGGGTGGTAAGGACAAGAATATGGAGTTTGCTCCATTGGTGCCGCTCGTCAAAGAGCGCTGCAAAATCTTGATTCTCCTGGGTGAAGCAAAAGAAAAAATGAATCGCTCGATTGGTGACTGTGCCGAGACTTTTCTCGTCGGTACGTTTGAAGAAGCGGTGCTGCTAGCTTACCAGAAGTCTAGAAGCGGTGACATCATTCTGCTGTCGCCGGGCTGCTCGAGCTACGACATGTTTCGTAATTACGAGGAGCGCGGGGATTACTTTAAGAAATTGGTATCCCAGCTCTAAACCGACCTGAGGGAGGCCGTCCTTGCTGATCCATAGGCTGAGAGGAGTTGATCCGGTGCTCCTCCTGCTCACTGTAGGGATTGTATTGTTTGGCCTCGTCATGGTCTACAGCTCATCGTTCATCTTTGCCCAGGAGCGAACCGGCGATGGGTTTGCTTTTATCAAGAAGCAAGTTTGGTTTGCGTTGATCGGAGGAGGGCTGATGCTTTTCTCGGCCCAGATTCCGCATGCCCGGTGGAGGCAGTGGGCTTATCCTGCATTGGCCGTGGCAGCGGTGGCGCTGATTCTTGTCCTCATTCCTGGTGTTGGAGCCAGGACGGGAGGGGCACAGAGGTGGATTCGGTTTTTGGGCCTACAGTTCCAGCCCGCCGAACTCGCTAAGTTTGCTTGCATGGTTTTTGTTGCAAGGCAGCTGGCTTCAAAACAGTCCAGTCTCCAGAGATTTGTCCCGTCGGTACTTTCTGTTTTCTTACTTTTGTTGCCTGTTTTTGGACTGCTTTTGTTGCAGCCAGATTTTGGCTCGACCGCAGTCATTGTCATGGTTTCATTTCTTTTGATGTTCTTGGCCGGTGTTCCCGTGCGATTTTTGGGGCCTGTCCTGGCTGGTGGTTTGGGCGTGGGCATGATCTTAGCGCTGAGCTCGGCTTACCGACGGGCACGAATCATGACTTTTTTAGACCCGTGGAGTGATCCGTCGGGCAAAGGATTTCAGATTCTTCAGTCCTTCGTGGGACTGCATTCAGGAGGAATGTCGGGCGTGGGTCTGGGCAACGGAAAAGAGAAGCTCTTTTTCCTTCCTGAGGCCCACAATGATTTCATTTTTTCTGTGATCGGCGAGGAGCTTGGGTTCATTGGACTCTCTGCGGTAGTCTTAGCATTTGTGGTTCTCATTTATCGGGGGCTTCAGGTTTCTTGGCAGGCATACGAAAAGCGAGGGGATTATTTTGGGATGCTGCTGGGCAGCGGCATCACTTTGCTTTTAGGGGTGCAGGCATTTTTGAACATGGCGGTCGTGCTTGGGCTGCTCCCCACGAAGGGCCTTGCTCTTCCGTTCATCAGCTACGGCGGTTCTGCCTTAGTGATTGATCTTTTTGCCATGGGGGTGCTTTTGAGTATTTCTCGTGGTGATTCTGGTGATCAGGCATGAGCGTTCTCTTGAGGGCAAGCGACGCACTTTTTGTGACTGGGGGTGGGACTGCAGGTCACATTTATGCAGGACTGGCGATTGCTGACCGATGGCGTGAGCGCTTTCCGTCAGCCCAAATTGTTTTTGTTGGAGCGCGAGGTGGGATGGAGGAGCGCCTGGTGCCAAGATCCCCGCATCCACTCCGGCTTCTTTCTATGGGAGCGTGGAACGGCATGCCTTGGCATCGGAGGCTTCGAACGGCTTTGCAGATTCCGCTTTCGTTTGGTGTCTCGGTGACATGGTTGCTGAGAGCTCGTCCTGCGGCAGTCATTGGAGTGGGGGGCTATGCTTCTTTTCCGTTAGTTCTGGCTGCTGCCTGCGTTGGGTGGCTCTGGGGATGCAGAATCGCAGTCCTCGAGCAAAACGTGCTACCGGGGCTCACCAATCGCGTCCTCGGAAAGTTCTGTGGTAGGGTTTTTTGCGCTTTTCCTGGTGCAGAGAATGTTTTTGGAAGTGACAAGGTCAGAGTGACCGGCAACCCGGTTCGATCCGCATTTGAGCCCCTTCCATCAGCGTCTAGAAGCCCTTTCACTATTTTTGTTTTTGGGGGGAGCCAGGGAGCTGTGGGAGTAAACACCCTGATGATCGAAAGCCTGCCTTCTTTAAAAGCTTCTGGCCGGGCCCTTCGAGTCATTCATCAGACCGGAGATCGCGATTTTGAGCGCGTGGCAGAGGCCTATAAAAAAGCCTCAATCGATGCCCGGGTTGAAAAGTTTATTTACGACATGAAAGAGTCTTATGCGGCGGCTGATCTTTTGGTTTGCCGAGCCGGATCTTCGACTCTGTCTGAAGTGGCGGCGGTTGGGCGAGCCGCTATTCTGATTCCATTGGTTTCAAAGGATCGTCATCAGGTCTTTAATGCCGAGTACTTTGCGAGTCAGGGGGCGGCGGAGATGCGAATCCAGGGTGAGACGACGGGAGAGGGTTTGGCTCATTTGATATTGGAGCTGGCGTCTGATCCTGCTCGAATTGGATCAATTGAAAAGAAGGTTACCGCATTTTTTAGACCAGGAGCCGTCGATGCGATTGTTTCGGATCTCTCTGCCAAAGGGGGAGTGGGGTGAGGGAACGCAAAGAACGCCGTGATCTACAGCTGCACTTCGTCGGAATTGGCGGAATCGGAATGAGCGGGATCGCAGAAGTATTTCTGAATCAGGGTTTTCGAGTCAGCGGTTCGGATCAGTCCGACTCTGACACGACTCGTAGGCTTGCGCGATTGGGCGTTCGTCTACATTTGGGACATGCTCGGGAGAATATCTCTGGAGCGGACGTGGTGGTTGTATCGTCTGCAGTCCGTCCGGATAACCCTGAGATTATTGAAGCCCGTGAAAAACGGATCCCAGTTATTCGTCGCGCTGAAATGCTTGCCGAGCTCATGCGAGGAAAGGTGGGGGTGGCTGTAGCTGGAACCCACGGCAAGACTACGACAACTTCGATGTTGGCCACTGTGTTGAGCTCAGCGGGCTGGGATCCCACTCTTGTCATTGGAGGCAGGGTTGACTCCTTGGGGGGTAATGCAAAGCTTGGCAAGAGCCAGTTTGTAGTTGCCGAAGCAGATGAAAGTGATGGGTCGTTTCTTCAACTGCCGGCGACCTACGCAATCATCACAAATATCGACAATGATCATCTGGACCACTACGGATCGACTGCAGCCATCGATCAAGCGTTCTCTGCGTTTGTTGCTCATCTTCCGTTCTATGGGCTTGCGGCAGTCTGTGGCGAGGATCCCGGAGTGGCTCGAATCCGTGATCATTTTGTTAAGCCCGCAGTGACCTATGGGTTTTCAGATCGTTTTGATTACTGGGCGGACAGGATTCAGACTTCGGGATTGTTTTCTCGATTTGAAGTCTTTCAGCGAGACCAAGGCAGACTCGGGCAGGTGGAGCTTTCGATCCCGGGAAGACACAACATACTCAATGCGCTTGCAGTGGTTGCGATTTCAGTAGGGATGGGGCTCTCTTTTGAGGAGATTGCTCGTGGGCTTGCGCAGTTTAAAGGCGTCAAGCGACGTTTTGAGATTCGCTGGGAGGATACAGTTTCGAGGCGAGTCATCGTTGATGACTACGGCCATCACCCCACGGAGATTGCTGCCACTCTTGCTGCAGCTCGACAGTACTGGCCGGGAAGAATTTTGGTGGCCTTTCAACCCCATCGCTTCTCGCGCACTTTGAATTGTCTAGATGGATTTCGTACTGCTTTTGATTTAGCGGACCGAGTTTTCTTGACCGATATTTATGCTGCTGGTGAGGCGCCGCTCGACGGAGTGGACTCCCATTGGCTTGCTCGTGAAGTGGCTCATCATTCTCGAACCCAGGTGCGCATCGACGCTCATGGGGACCTTCTGGAGACGGAGAGGGCGATTCTTTCTGAATTTCAATCTGGAGATCTTTTGCTCTGCATGGGGGCTGGTTCAATCACTCGCCTCCCAGGGCAGCTCATTTCTCGCTTGGGGCCGCTGAATGGAGCTTGAGCTCTCTTGGTTTAGGGAGCAAGGCGGAGCGTTTCAGGGCGAATTGCGCTTTGATGAACCCCTTTCCCGTCACACCTATTACCGGATCGGGGGCCTGGCTCCTATCCTGGCTATTCCACGCAGCCTTGCTGATCTTCGTTGGCTGAGGCAAGGAGTCGACCGGACCGGAGTGGATTGGTTCGTGCTGGGACTTGGCTCCAACTTGCTCGTTTCCGATTCCGGTTACCGAGGGCTAATCATCAAGACCTCGAGGCTAGACCAAGAAATTCACGCGAGCCTAGGTACTCCGCAAGGGGACCGAGTGCGCGTGGGCAGTAGTGTTGCTGTTTCTAGTCTCTTGAGACGCGCAGCTCAGGAGGGTTGGGCTGGATTCGAGTTTTTAGCAGGCGTTCCGGGCTCGATGGGCGGAGTGGTGGTCATGAATGCCGGGACCCATCTCGGTGAGGCAGCCTCGAGAGTTGAGCAGGTGGAGACTTTTGACTTTTCATCGTGCCAGGCACAGGTCTGGGACCGATCCGAAATGAGCTTTGAATACCGCAAGAATCTCTTTTTGCCAGCGGCGGCCATAGTGACAGGGGCCACCTGGAGAGTAGAAAGGAGTGACCCGTCGCTCGTCAAAAAAGCGATTCAGGAGACTCTGGATCGCAGAAAGAGTACCCAACCTATTGACTACCCCTCCTGTGGGAGCGTGTTCAAAAACCCTACGGGTGCGGGGATGCGAGCTTGGCAAGTGGTCGATCGGCTGGGCTTGCGGGGGCATCGAATCGGCAATGCCCAATTTTCAGAAAAGCATAGCAACTTCATCATCAACCTAGGCGGAGCCAGGGCACAGGATGTGAGAGCGCTCATCCAGATCGCACAGCGCCGAGCACTCGAAGAATTAGGCGTTCGCCTTGAAGAAGAAGTGCGTTATCTCGGTTTTTAATCAGCCGTATAGGGTACGACCACTACGTCACTAGGGTTTGTTCCGGACACCACTTCGAGTTGCGAACGAATCTTGGCTGCAGTCCCGACCACAGAAATAGCAAGCTTTTCTGGGCTTAAGAATTCACGCATGGCTTGATTGGCCTCGATGCGAGTGACTTTTTTTAACTTTGAAGCAAAGTTCTCGAAGAAGCCTTCTTCGAGCCCCAAGGTTTTTTCTAGGATTCGATTTTCAATCCGCTTTTTAGGAGTGTCATTGATGAAGGCTGCGCTGTTGATTGCCGCTTTTTGGGCTAGAGCAAACTCAGTTTCGGTGATCCCTCGCTCTTTTAGGTCCTCGATCATCTTGAGAGTGTGAGCAAGGGCCGCAGCGGTGTCCTTTTCGGCGGGAAAAAGATGGACCTGCCAGGATCGGGGCTGCACTCCAAATTTGAACGAACTCGAGGTGCCATAGGACCAGCCGCGTTTGACTCTAATCTCTTGCATGAGCCTGGAGCTGAAGGATCCGCCCCCAAAAGCGGCATTAGCCAGATAGAGGGCTGCATAGTCGGGACGGGTCATGAGCGTACCGATTTGCCCGATCTGAATCTGGGTCTGTGTGCGATTGGGCTTGTCAACGATTTGAAGTCTCCGGCTTCTGAGCGGGACAGGCGGTGCAATCGATTGAAGTGTCTGACGACCTGGTAAGCGTTGGCTTAAGCCTTGGGCCCAGGCTCGAAAGGCCCCTGGGTCGACATCGCCAGCCCCCATGAAAAGCAAGTGCTGAGGGTTCATGAGCAGTGCGTGCTGGTTTAGCAAATCCGATCTTCGAATCGATTCAATGTCTTTTCGAATTCCTGAAATGGGTCGGCCGTAAGGATGTTCTTGAAAGAGAGCCTTTGAGAAAAATTTTGCACTGAGCGCATGGTCATTGGCTTGTTGAGCCATTAAGGCTGAGATGGTTTCAGATTTGACCTTGCTCATCTGTTTCTCAGGAAACACGGGCTCGAGCAGGATCTCTTCAAGAAGGGTCAAAAATTCGTTGAGTTTTGAGCTCAAGACCGCGCCTCGAACGATGGAGTATTCGGCCCGGGTCTCCACCCCAAACTCAGCTCCCCACTGATCGAGCAAAAGGTCAATCTGCTCCTTTGTGTGCTTGCGGGTCCCACGTGCAAGCATTTCAGACATGAACGCAGTGAGGCCCAGTTTGGTCTCAGGGTCTGAACTCGAACCGCCCTTCAACACCAGGCTGACGTAGGCGATGGGTATTTTTGAATCTCTTTCGACTTGAATCTCGACAGCCAGTGCATGCGTCGCAATCAACAGGGCAGTGAGCGCCACTTTAAAACTCGAAAGTTTCATCTTACTTTCCCTCTCCGGTCTTCTTGAGAGCAACCACAACGCTTCTTTTGGATGGCTGAAGATAGTTCTGAACTACTGCCCTGACTTGTTCAGGAGTAACGCGTTGGAGTCGCTCAAAATAGTTGGGCCCATTTTCTAGCCCGTTCATTTGAGATTCATAATGACCCGCAAAGCGTGCCCTCGTGGAGTTGGTCTCGAGGTTCGAAAAATAAGTGTAGTTGAGCAAATTCTTGGCTCGCTCGAGCTCGCGGGCAGAGACCCCTTGGCGTCCAAGTCTTTCGAGTTCGGCAAGAATGATGCGCTCGGCCGAGAGGGCCTTTTGGCCGGATTGGAGAGTAGCGCCAAAGATGAAAATGGAAGGATCTTTTGCGCTCGCCGCGTAGGCAAATGCCGAGGTGGCGACTCCGGCCTCAACGAGGGCTTTACGTAAACGACTGGCTCTACCGTCTGAAAGTAGAGTCTGTAAAACATCCAGCGCGGGCATCTCGTCTGAGCTCATCTTTGGAATGGGATAGGCCATCATCAGCTTCTCTACCTGCATGTCGAATCGGAGCGTTTTGCGTCGAGCAGATTTTTGCTCAGGTTCAACTGGCGGAGCTAGGGAGCGGGACGGTGATGCCTTGAGCGCACCGTAGTGCTGCTGCACGAGCTTTGCAACGCGGGCTGCATTCACGTCGCCGGTGACCACGATGACTGCCCGATCAGGTGAATAATGGCGATCATAGAAATCACGAGCATCTGCGGCCGACATCGTGGCCAGGTCTTGGGCATAACCAATAATGGGCCAACGGTACGAATGTTTTTCGAACGCAAGTCCATAGATCTCTTGATACATCATGCCGTCAGGGTTGTTTTCATTTCTGAAGCGCCGTTCGTTTTGGACGACTTCACGCTCGGTGGCAAAAGAGGGGTCGTTCACGACCAGATTTCTCATGCGATCCGCCTCGAGCTTGACGATCAGCTCAAGGCGCTCTGCTGGAAGTTCTTGAATGTAAGTCGTATGGTCATGAGTCGTGTAAGCATTTTGACCTTCGACGCCGGCCTCTTCAAGGAGTCGGTCAAACTGACCGTCCGGATAGGTCTGCGTCCCTTTGAACATCATGTGCTCAAACAGATGAGCTAGGCCAGTCTTTCCCGGCTCTTCATCGCGCGAGCCAACATCAAACCAGGTTTGGTAGGCAAAGGTCGGGGATGAGTCATCTGGGATGACTAGCAAACGCAGCCCGTTGGCGTAGCGGTACCTTTTGGCCTGGATACCGTTCGCTATCTGAACTGTCTCGGGACCTGTGACTCCCGATCCAATGGGAAGGGAGGAGCAGGAAGTTGACAATATTCCGACACCAAGGCCAATGCAAAGGCTGGCTGAAAACGCGGTGGATCGAATGAATGGAGTGACTTGTGTTTTCATGATGGTCTCTTCTGTTTGAATTTTCTACACTGAAGAGATCCGATGCGGCGATCGAATCCTTTAGTAACCGTAATTTTCTCGTCCGTGGCAGCTCTTGGGCTGGGGGTGGGCTTGTATGCGGCGCTGCATTCGCCGCTGTTCAGAGTTCGAGTGGTTGAAGTAGTCGATCAGCCAGAAGCTGCACCGGTCGATGCTAAGACGGTCTCGACATTGGCAAACGTCCCACTGGGTCAGCTCAGTCTTTTTGACCTTGATCTTGAGGCCATTCGGCGCAGGCTCATCGAACACGCGTGGATCCGTGGGGCCGTGCTGACCAAGCGCTTTCCTCAAACGCTTTCAATTCAGGTGTTGTATCGCTCGCCAGTAGCTCTTTTGCAGGAGTCCAATGGTTCTCTGCGGTACGTGGATGAAGATGGGACGCTTTTTGGCGCTCTGGACATAAAGGCGCGCGCGGATCTCCCGCTGCTATCCGGGCTCTCGGGCGAGCACCGCACAGCCGAGTTTAGGCAGGCGCTTGCACTCTTAAAAGAATGGTCTGGGAGAGAGTGGCGAAATCCCAATCAGGTATCCCAGCTGAGTTTTGACTCTGAAGACGGCTACCAGGTTTGGACTACGTTTGCGCCCGATCACCGTGTGCGAATTGTGTTAGGGCTAGTGCTTGGTGTTTCGTCGAGTCAGGAAGTTGACGCGGATGGTTTTGACGAGTCTTTTAAGCAAAATCTTACTAGAATTGACTCGGTTCTTGGATACATTTCACAGAAATCCATCCCAGCTCGTCAAATCTACGCCGACTCCCATAAAAAAATAGTTGTCAGGACTGTTCGGGGTTCTTAGACTTCCTTAGAGCCAAGAGATCGACACATGATGTGCGGTCTTTGACGGCGACCTTACGGAAGAGGTGTTCTGGCATGTCCAATAAGAAGGACTTTGTTGTCGGTCTCGACATCGGAACCACGAAGATCTGCTGCATTGTCGGCGAGATTGTGGAACCTGGGCCCAATCCTGTCATCGATATCGTTGGAATTGGAACTGCGGCCTCAAACGGCCTCCGAAAGGGGGTCGTGATCAATATCGATAGTACGGTTGAAAGCATCTCTAAAGCAGTCGAAGAGGCTGAGCTGATGGCTGGAGTGGAGATCTCCAATGTCTACACTGGCATTGCGGGCGGTCACATCAAGTCATTCAACTCCACCGGGATCGTGGCGATCAAAGATAAAGAGATCAACGAGAACGACATTCAGCGAGTGATTGATGCTGCAAAAGCAGTGGCCATCCCGCTGGACCGCGAAGTGATTCACATCATTCCGCAGGAGTATGTGATCGATGATCAGGACGGGATTCGAGATCCGATCGGGATGAATGGAGTCAGGCTCGAGGCTAAAGTTCATATCGTCACAGGAGCGGTTTCTTCGGCACAAAACATCATCAAGTGCGCCAATAAAGCAGGCCTCAATGTTGCCGAGATTTGTTTAGAGCCTATCGCCTCCGCTGAAGCGGTCCTCTCTCAGGACGAGAAAGATCTTGGAGTGGTCTTGATCGATATTGGCGGCGGAACAAGCGACATTGCGATCTTCAAAGAAGGGGCAGTGGTTCATACCGGTGTGCTAGCCATCGGAGGAAACCACATCACCAACGACATTTCAGTGGGTCTTCGTACGCCGATTGCCGAGGCTGAGAAGATCAAGATTGCACATGGGTGTGCGCTCGCCTCGCTGGTGAGTGCCGACGATACGATCGAGGTGCCTGCGGTCGGTGGCCGCAAGCCTCGAATTCTTTCTCGCAAGCTTCTGGCGGAAATCATCGAGCCGCGCGTCGAGGAGATTTTTAATCTCATTCATATGGAAATTCAGAAATCAGGCTACGCCGATATTCTCTCTGGCGGCGTAGTGATCACGGGTGGGACTACTTTGCTCGAAGGAATGCCTGAAATGGCTGAATTTGTTTTTGAAATGCCCGTGAAGCGAGGCATTCCGGCCGGGCTGGGTGGCCTCAGGGACGTGGTCAATTCACCTAAGTTCGCCACGGGTGTGGGGCTGTTGAAGTTTGGAGCAGTCAATCAGGGGCGGCATACGAGCAAGAATCGTTTTAGTATTCGCGAGAAAAACATCTACGACAAAGTCCGAGGATCGATGAAGTCGTGGATGAAAGATTTGTTTTAACGACTCAACAACCAGAACCAACGAAGAGGATCTTCAAGATGTTCGATATTGACCAAACGGCAGGAAGCGGTGGAGCAAAGATCAAGGTAGTGGGCGTGGGCGGCAGCGGTTGTAATGCCGTAAATACCATGATCCGCATGGGTCTGGAGGGCGTTGAGTTCATCACCGCCAACACGGATAAGCAGGCGTTGGACGCTTCGCTGGCTCCAACCAAGCTGCCGATCGGCCAAGAGCTCACCAAAGGTCTGGGTGCAGGCGCTAATCCAGAAGTTGGGCGTAAGGCCGCTCTTGAGGATTACGCCAAGATTTCCGAGATGCTGGCGGGAGCCGATATGGTGTTCATTACTGCCGGAATGGGCGGTGGCACCGGAACCGGCGCAGCTCCGGTGTTTGCCAAAATTGCAAAAGAGGTCGGAGCTCTCACTGTGGGGGTGGTGACCAAGCCTTTTATGTTCGAAGGCCGCAAGCGGATGAAGCATGCCGAGCAGGGCATGAACTGGTTGCGTGATAATGTCGACTCCCTGATCACGATTCCAAACCAGCGTCTACTGGCCATCTCGGGTAACACCCTCTCGATGGTGGATGCATTTAAGCGAGCCGACGAAGTGTTGCTGAATGCCGTGCAAGGCATTTCGGATTTGATCAACCACACCGGCCTGATCAACTCTGACTTCGCCGACGTCCGGACCATTATGCAGAACAAGGGCCTAGCCTTGATGGGTATTGGACATGCTTCTGGCGAAAATCGGGCGATCGAGGCTGCGACCAACGCCATCTCGAGCCCGTTGCTCGAGGATGTTTCTATCGAAGGCGCCACCGGAATTATCATCAACATTACTGGCAGCTCCAACCTCAGCATCCATGAAGTCAACGAGGCCACCACTCTCATTATGGAAGCGGCGCACGAAGATGCAGAAATCATCTTTGGAACGGTCATCGACGAGAACCTCAAGGACTCCGTCAAGGTCACAGTGATTGCGACGGGCCTGGGTGGGGCAAACCTCGTTGCGGCTGCGGCGATCTCGGCAGGAGCGCAGGCTAAGGTGGCACCTGTTGCTGCTGTGCCTCCTGTTGCGGCGGTACCTCCAGCACCTAACGCTGAAATGCTGGCTGCCTCTCAGGTTCAGCTGGCTCCAGCTCAGCAAGCTCCTGTTGAAACTAATTTGACTCAGCTTGCCAAGGCTCCCATGGGGTCTGGAGCTGAAGGCGGTGAGTTGGCCCGTGCTCGCGCCTTAGCAACTAAGCTCGGAATCTCCAGTCTTACGGATGATGAATATGACGTGCCGACCTATATACGGAAACAACAGGACAAAGACATCGGTCTCTAAGCAGAGCGCTTTAGACGGACTAATCGAGGGCTGCCGGAAACGGCGGCCCTCTTTTTTCTTACAAGAGGCAGTGCGAAAGAGATTTCGTAAGCGTCACTGAGTTTCAGCTCTGGGAGCGACTCAGGCAAGATGCAATATCAAAAATAAATCCCGCGTGGGATTTGCAATTCTGTAGGTCCTGTTTATTCTGACTGCATCAGTGGGAAGTTCCAACTTAGGGGGATGAAATGAAATTTTCACGGAAGATGGCCTTTGCCGCATTATGCGGCTTTTTGGCCGCATCGGCAGCATTTGCAGGATTTGATGCTGCTGAGTTCAAGGATGGAGAAGTCAGCGTAAAATATCGAGCCGGCGTGAGTCGGCCGCGGCAGTCCATGAATCTGCTGTATGCAACGGCAGGGGTTCGTGCAGTGCGCCACCTCGGTGGTTCTCTCAAGGGCTTTGAGCATGTCATCTTGGACGAGACCGTTAAGGTCCAGGACGCGATCGCCGCATTTGAGCGCAATTCGATGGTTGAATATGCGCAGCCCAACTACATCATTCGGCTCACACCGGTGCAGGATCCCCCTCGAGGCGGAATTCCCTGCATTCCTGGGTTTGACATCCCGGGCTGCGATCCGAATGCAAAATTTCCATGCTTGATTCCTGGCATTCCGTTTCCTCCAGGCTGTGAAGATTCGGGCGGAGGAATGCCAGGCAATCCGGGAAATCCGGGAAATCCGGGCCGGCCCAATCCGCGTCCGGACCTCGAGCCAGCTCCTCCTGAAGTTCAGCCTCCTGCAGAGGATCCAGATAATGCCAAAGCTTACGGACTCAAAAAAGTGGGTGCCGTGGACGCATGGCCGTCTCATGGCGGCGACAAGCAGATGGTGGTAGCCGTGATTGACACGGGTATCGACTATAATCACGAAGACCTGGCGTTTAACGTGTGGCGTAATCCAAGCCCCACGAAAAATGACGTGGCTGGCTATGACTTTATTCATGATGACGGGCTCCCGTTTGATGACCAAGGTCACGGAACACACTGTGCTGGAACGATTGGCGCAGTGGGACGTAACGGTAAGGGCCTGTCAGGCGTGAGTCAGCGTGTTTCGATCATGGGTTTAAAGTTTCTTTCAGCCGAAGGAAGCGGAACCACTGACGGAGCGATCAAAGCCATCGACTATGCCGTGAAAAACGGCGCAAAAGTACTCAGCAATAGCTGGGGCGGACCAGGGGGCCCAGAAAACAAGGCCCTCTACGACGCGATTGAGCGTGCTCGAGCCGCTGGTGTTCTGTTCATTGCTGCTGCTGGCAACGAAAGTAGCAACAATGATGATTCGGCCAGGGCAAGTTATCCGGCAGGTTTTGATAACGAAAACCTAATTGCAGTCGCTGCCACAGATCAAAATGACAAGCTGGCTTCCTTTTCGAATTACGGAAAGAAGACTGTGCATGTCGCTGCTCCTGGAGTGAACATCTATAGTCTGGCTCCGGGCGGGGGCTTTGCTTCGATGTCCGGAACCTCCATGGCATGTCCGCATGTGGCTGGGGCAGCAGCGCTGTTGTGGTCAAAGAACCCCACCTGGGACTTCAAAAAGGTGAAAGAGACTTTGATGACCACCGGCGATGCAGTTCCAGGTCTGGATTCAAGGACCATCACTGGCAAGCGCATCAATGTCTTTAAGGCGCTGCAGTTGAGCCAGTAATTCAGGTGAACTCGACGGAATGTGACCGTGGTTCGAAAGGACACCGGGGGCCAAGGATTTAGGCTAATTCAGTAGGGGGTCGGGGCATGATGCCTCGACCCCCTACGCGTTTGTATTGCTCCATTCTAGAGTAGGCTCGATCTGGCTAGATCAGGCCGGCCTTCCTTGGCTTGATCTACAAGACTTAAAACTTCATTTGAGTTCCCAGACTCTTGAATCGATGCCCGTCGATGTGCAGGTGCTCGAGGTGTTCCTGGCCTTCTTTGCAGTCCACGCAGAGGGTGGCAGTCGGGCGAACTTCAAGACGCTTGAGACTGATTTCATCTCCACATCCTTGGCATTCACCAAAAACACCTTGATCAATTCGGGAGAGGGCTTCATCGATCTTCTTGAGAAAAAGAGCCTCACGGTTTCTGAGTCTCATCCGCATTCCGGTCTCGTTCTCACTAGTTGTGAGATCGGTCTCGTCTGCCAGTTCCTCTGGTCTCAGCTGAAACTCCTCGTTGACGAGCTTGCCGCTGTAGAGCAGCTCCGTACGCTTTTCTTCGAAAAGAGTTTTGAATCGTTTGAGGGTTTCTTTTTCCATAACCACCGCGCCTCCTGCTCACTCTGGAATGCGAGCGTCGGGCCAGGTTTGGCGCGATGGCAAGACCCGATGTAAGTGTCTGAAACTAAAATAAAAAAACGGAACAACTCATTGAGAGTGATTCCGTTTTTAGGTTCTGAAAAAAGACGCTGGAGCCAAAAGGATACTGACTAAATGGCTCCAGCGAGAGCCGTTAAGCCCATTTCCGATTCATGGTTTGCCCGAGGCTTTTACTGGTGCGGCCAGCTGCAGTCAGCACTTCCTTGCGTTCTTGCTCTTCTTTGCATGAAACACAAAGGGTCGCCGTAGGGCGAGCCAGGAGACGATTCTGGCCAATGTCGTCTCCACACTCTTCGCATTCTCCAAACGTACCCTCTTCGATACGTTTCAGGGCCTCATCGAGCTTCTTGATGTAAAGCACTTCTCTGTTACGAAGGCGCATGCGCATGGATTGCTCAATGTCAGAAGTGGCCTGATCGAGTTCGTCAAAACGGTCGTCATGATTGACGCTAAAGTCTTCACGGACTACGCGGTCGTTGAAGAGCAGGGACTGCTTTTGCTGCTCAAAGATTTTTTTAAACTTCTTTAGTGCTTCTTTCCTCATGCTTTTCCCCCTTTAAGCTCCTTTAAGATCCATTGACTCACGGATTGGAGCGTTTCCATGACCCCGTCTCCGCGGCTCGCTACCGCCTCAAATGAGGGGCGACGTGCCGCATTAAACGTGGCCTCGAGCTCCTGCAGGGACACCACTCCTGGCAGGTCTCTTTTGTTGTACTGCAACACCAGTGGAAGCTTATGAATATCGTAACCCTGGTGCTCAAGGCTCTTGGCCAGAGCATCATAGCTTTCGAGATTTGCTTCCATCCGTTCCGCCTGGCTGTCGGCGACAAAAACAACGCCGTCGACCCCCTTCATAATGAATTGGCGGGACACTTCATAAAAAGTTTGGCCCGGGATCGTGTAGAGGTGAAACCGGGTCTTGTATCCGTTCACGTCGCCGATCGACAAAGGCAAGAAATCAAAAAAAAGCGTGCGCTCATTTTCGGTACTCAAATTTACGAGCTTGCCGCGGCGTTCATGTTGAGTGTGCTCAAAGATATATTGGATGTTTGTGGTTTTTCCGCTGAGTCCAGGTCCGTAATAGATGACCTTACAGTTAATCTCTTTAGCAGCGTAATTGATAAAGCTCATCCTGCCACCTCAACTCGGTTTTGCAGAGCCTTGCCGATAGTTTGACGATCAGAATACTCGAGCGTCCCGCCGACCGGGATGCCATGAGCAAGTTTGGTGACTCGGATGCCCAGGGGTTTGACGAGTCTGCCGACGTACATCGCGGTAGCCTCGCCTTCGACGCTGGGGTTGGTCGCCAGAATGACTTCTTGGATCCCGCCTGCCTGAATTCGTGCCAATAGCTCGCGGACTTTGAGCTCGTCGGGACCTACTCCGTCTAGGGGTGAAAGGGCTCCGTGTAGGACATGGTATTGCCCGGAGTGACAGCCGGACTGCTCGATAGCCATCACATCTGACGGGCGCTCGACCACGCAGACGGTACCGGTTCGGCGCGCGGGATCGGTGCAAAGGGGACAGGGGCTTGATTCTGTGAACGTAAAGCAAGACTCACACAACCCAGTTTTGAGCTTCGCTGAAACAATCGCTTCTGAAAGGCTACGTGAGTACGCCTCATTTTGTTTTAGGATAAAGTAGGCCAAGCGAGTGGCGGTTTTCTCCCCGATCCCCGGTAGCTTGGAGAGCTCAAAGATAAGCCGAGCCACAGGATCAGTGCTTCCCCGCATGGCCGCCTCCATTCATGATTTCGATAGGTCCCAGCTCTCCACCAAATAAGGCTTGTGCTTCGCGAATGACTGGATGGTTCTGGGCAGCTTGCCGAGCGCTCAGCTCGCGCTCTCGACCTTCCCGCTCTCTACGAGCAGCAATGCTTTCTCCGGTGGCGTAATCCACCACTTCGATCTGCACCGAAATCATTCTGCCAAACGATTCACGCAGAAGCTGGCTCATGCTGTCGCTATGGGTCCTGTGCTGCAGTTGTTCTCGGTAAAACCCAACTTCTTTTGGAAACTGGATAACGAGTGTGGGCTGCGCCTGACTTGGAAATTGAGAGCAGAAACCGTTCTCGAGCGCTGTGGCAATGAAGGGGCGTGTGCTGCGAACTCTTGCAATGAGTTCCTCAAAGTCTTTCACCAGAGGCTGCGGTGAGGTCTGAGAACCCTCGGGAGCAGTGGTGATTCGAGCGTTTGACGGGGCGGGCTTTGCAGAAAGTGACCCGGGTGCTGCCGGGCTCGAGATGGATACCAGCGCCTGAGCTGTGGCACACTTGATCAGAAGAACATCGAGCACTGTCTTAGGTTGTGGCGAGCGTGCGATCCATTCGATTCCTTGATGCAGGGCCTGAAAAATGAGCTCTAGCTCTTCAAGCTCTCGGAGGCCGGAGAGCACTTTGATCTCCTGCCATTCTGACTCAGAATATTCACCGGCTCGGTCCGCTCCGGCGCCCACTTTGGCAAGAATGAGAGCATGCAAATATTCAATCAGATGACGAGCGAGGAGCTTGAGGTCATGCCCCTGTTCAAAAGCACCTTGGATCGCTGCAAGTCCGTCCAGAGGTTTTCTATCTAGGATTGCGCGTAGAACGGAAAGGATGAGTTGGCTTTCAATGAGCCCGATGCTCTCGCGGACACTCGACACCGAAATCTTTTCACCAGAAAAGGCGATCACTTGGTCGAGGAGCGACAGGGCATCGCGCAGTCCTCCTTCGGCAGCTCGAGCCACTAAGGCCAGCGCGCCGGGTTCGGCCTCGATGTTCTCAGCCTGTAGTACTTGGGTGAGCCGGGCCTGAATCTGGGCAACACTCACGCGTCGAAGGTCAAACCGCTGAACTCGGGAGAGGATCGTAGCCGGAATTTTATGTGGCTCGGTGGTTGCAAAGATAAATACGACGTGAGGGGGGGGCTCCTCGAGTGTTTTGAGCAGCGCATTAAAGGCGGCTGTACTCAGCATGTGCACTTCATCGATGATATAAATTTTGCGTTTGCCCGAGGCGGGCATGAACTTTGCGCTCTCTCGGATTTCGCGGACGTGATCGACTCCGTTATTTGATGCTCCATCGATTTCGATCACATCTACAGAGCTTCCGCGCGAGACTTCCTGGCAGCTGGAGCATTGGTCGCAGGACTTGAGCCACTGGCCGTCCCACGTTGTCTGCTCGCAACGCATCACCTTGGCGATGATGCGGGCAACAGAGGTCTTTCCGATTCCGCGTGAGCCTGTAAAAAGGTAAGCTTGATGAATTCGATCCGAACGAATCGCATTCATCAGAGTGCGCACCACCGGAGCTTGTCCGACGATGTCTGCAAATTGTGCCGGTCGCCATTTTCTTGCGAGCACTACGTAAGAACCCAAGGTATTCCCCCACACCCTGTGTAATTTGAGAGTGGGCAACCTACCCCGCGTCAGTTTTTGGGACAAGAATGAACACGCAAAAAAAGTTCAGAAAATTTTTAAAATTATTGCGCAGCATCAAACACGCCGGACAGCCACGCGCGCATCAAGATGATTTGTGTAGCTCGCTCGGCGGCCTCAAGTCGCTCGCGCTTGAAGCGCGCAAATTCATGTTGCGGAATCCGGAGAGGCCGGCCCAGAGCCGAAATCCAGGTCATGCCAAAAGAATTTCCGAGCACTCCGTAGCGACCAAAGTCTCCGTTTACTCCCTCTTCCCAGAACCAGGTCAGAGGAATTTTCAAGCCTGAAGGAGAAGAGGCCAGCAAGTGGTCATTCAGGCTTGAACGCAGCGTGTCTTCTGAGACGGCTTGGTGAAGTTCGGTAGGAGTGGCTCTGAGAGCAGCTTCAACGAGCAAATCACAACTTTCAAATGCTAGAGCTCCCGAAAACGAAGTCGTAAACTTCTCAAATCCATCGGTCCAAAAATGGTTGACCGGAATGACGTGAAGCGGAACGGTCATGTCTTGAATGTGATGAAGGAGCGCTCCGAGCCATTTCGCGGTAGCTGGGGCGCCCGGTGCAATCTTACTCGCAGCTTGTAAAATGCGTGAGCGGGAGTTGGACCTGAAAAGTCCCGAGCCAGAGTCTTGCCAATGAGGGTGGTAAAAATGAGAGAACCTGAACCACTTGTTCAGAACGTTTCGGTCCTCGTTCAAGTTTCCATTGACCACAGCAACAAGCATCGATTGAAGAGGGTTCTCATAAAAAGAACCTTCGATGCAGCTTTGGATCGCCGTGAAGGCTGAAAGGGTCAAGCGCTCGTGCTCATCCAGCCGATAGGCATGGGCTTGCGGAGAAAAAAAAAGCAGCGTGAGTAATGAGATGGTTTTCAGGTTCATAGAGGCTTTGGCTCTGATCCCGAAGGGGTGATGCCTTGTGAGCGGGCACTGCTCATCCATTGCCAGAGAAAATCCGAGAGGGCGGCGTCGGCCTGAGTGGGGTCTTGCACCCAGAAGGTCACTAAGATCGATTGGTTTCCATCCGCGACGCTTTGCAATACTGCGAGGCGTTGCTTCTTTTTATCTACTGTATTCATCGAGTCGATGAGCCGGTTGATCAGGGTTTGAGCTCTGACAAAATCCGTCTCGGGCGTGACTCTGAGCGTGGTGGTTACGAGCTGCCCCTGTGAAGGCATTCCTGAATTGAGGATTCTAGTATTGGCGAGCTCCGAGTTTGGAACCACCCAGGTTCCTCCCACGGGTGAACGAATTCTCGTGCTGCGTAGTCCGATTTCTTCAACAATTCCTGAGGACCCACCTACCGAAACTCTTTCTCCAGGCCTGAAGTTTTGATCCAAGATCAGGGTGAACCCAGAGATCATGTTAGAAAGTGTGTCCTTGGCTGCAAGACCCACTGCCAGGGAGCCGACCCCTAACGCAGTGACCAGACCCATCACGTCAAAACCAAAGTGCTGAAGAACTAAGATCAGCCCCAGCGTTAAAGCAACGAGAGTAATCGAGTTTCTGATCAGAGGAATAAAGCCAGCCTGCAGAGCGTGTGAGGCTCCAGCCCGCCCCACGGTCCACTCCAGGCCTGCGTAGGCAAAACTTCTGAGCCAGCCCACCAAAATCACGACGTATGCAATATGAATCGCGCCCATCAGTCCCTGCCAGGCCCAGGGGGGGAGCGGAATACGGATGTTTTGAAGCGCAAATTGCAGGACGAGCGGAAAAACAAGCCAGCTCAAACGATCTGAAGTCTCGATCAACGGGCTCCAGCGACTCCAGCGTGAAAGGGTCCTCAGGAGGGATGCCGCCAACTTTCTTAAAAAAGGTGAGACAGCAACCAATGTAACGAGAATCAAGCCAGGCAAATGAGTCCCCATGAGATCAGACTACAACGAGGTTCTTGCTCTGGCGATTGTCAGTTGCGTTGTGAGCACTTTGATGTCATCCAAATTGTGTCGGCATGCATCATCTGCACCTCACGACGCCTGTTGGAACCCTTGCGTTGACCTGCAACTCTGCGGGCAAGCTTACTCGTATCGACTGGATTCCTGTCTTTGCTAAAATGCTGGACGAGGCTCCGCAGATCCCCTCTGGGGTCTGTACGGTGAACCGCCTCGTGCAAGAAGTGCATCGATACTTTAAGACGGGTGAGCCCATGGATCCCGAGTGGATCGTGCGGGAGGCGTTAGAAACCAGTCATTGGAGCGAGTTTCAATCACGAGTGTATCGCGCTGTGATTTCAATTCCACATGGGGAGACCCGAACTTATGCTTGGGTTGCCAATCGCCTGAAGCAACCGGGGGCGGGGCGCGCTGTGGGCCAGGCGCTTCGTCGAAATCCCCATTTGATCTTTGTTCCTTGTCATCGGGTGGTCTCTGCGGGTGACATGGGGGGGTTCATGGGAACAGTGGATCCGGAGGCTCCAGAGCTTCGTTTCAAGCAAAGTCTCTTGGGTTGGGAGCACTCTTGGCTCAATCCAACCTTCAGTTTTGTTGAGAGGTCCGCCTGAGGTCTCTCCAGCTTTTTCCTTCACGAGCAGTTTTATTGAGCTGAAAATCTCCGACTGCCATTTTGTGTTCATGATACGTGCGTGTGAACACGTGTCGTCCATCGTTTCTTGAGACGAAGTACAGGTAGTCGCTCACAGAGGGATTGAGCGCAGCCTCGATAGCTAAGGAGCCCGGGTTTGAGATAGGGCCTGCCGGAAGGGCCGCCACCGTATAAGTATTATAAGGAGTAGCGGTGGTCAGGTCGCTGCGTCTGATGTTGCCATCGTAGCGATCCCAAATTCCGTAGATCGTGGTTGGATCGCTTTGCAGCCGCATCTTCTTTTTAAGTCGGTTGTGAAACACTGAGCTGATGAGGGGGCGCTCTTCTGGTGCGCCTGTTTCTTTTTCAATGATTGAGGCAAGAGTAATCACTTGAAACTCGGTCAGCGTTTGAACCAGCCGAGGCTTTTTTTGAATCTCACCCCAAACCTGCCGATAGCGCTTAAGCATCTGCTCGAGCATTTCCTCAGGGGTTTGGAGACGGTTAAACGAATAAGTATCTGGAAACAGAAAACCCTCCAGGGTAGGGGGGGCAAAGCTGGAGCGGCTAAACTGCTTCTGAATGAAGGCTGGATTGCGGCAGAGCTCCAGCACTCGGGTTTTAGGCGCCAGTCCGGCCTGTTCCATTCGAGCGGCGATTTCGTACATGTTCTCGCCTTCTCGGATCGTCAGCGAGCGAGTCACGCTGATCCCAGACGTGAGGGTCTTGAGGATTTGCCAAGGGGTCTGGCTTGAAGAGATTTTATATTCCCCTGTCTTGAGGTTTTGCCAGGTTCTTTGCAGTCGACCCAGGCGATGCATGAGCGTGCGGTCGATTTCAAAGCCTGATTTTTCAATCTCTTGCAGGACTGCGCTTGGGGTCGCGCCACGAGTGACTAAAATGTAGGCTTCGGTAGGCTGAACTCCTGGCGGTCCAACCGGCCGCAAAGCAAAAAGGGCCAGGGGCAGACCCCAGATCCCAGCCGCTCCCACCAGAACCAGGGGAATGCCTCCAAAAATCCAACGAAGTGCTGAGCGCATAGGGTTTAGGTTCTCTTTTTTTCTTTACGGGGGCAAATGCCTTTGCTACCCGAAGGAAAGCCGGCCGTCGCCGGCCTTCCAAACGGCAAATTTAGCGCCAAAAAAACGTCAAACTGTATTCCGGACAGCTCTGTTCGGTCCACCCTTTCGAGAAAAATCCATGCATCTGAGAGAACTCAAAGAGAAGAAAATCGGCGAACTCGTTGAACTGGGTAAGGAGCTCGGTATTGAAAATGCCGGGGGACTCCGAAAACAAGATCTGATCTTCTCGGTCCTTCAAAAGAAGGCTGAAAAAGACGAACACATTTATGCCGATGGCGTGCTTGAGTGTCTGCCAGACGGCTTCGGGTTTCTTCGCGCTCCTGACTACAACTACCTACCGGGTCCAGATGATGTCTATGTGTCACCATCGCAGATCCGTCGTTTTGGGCTCCGCACCGGCGATACGGTGAGCGGTTCTGTTCGCGCACCCAAAGAGGGCGAGCGCTACTTTGCGATGCTCAAGGTGGAGCAAGTCAATTTCCAGGCCCCGGAGACCAACTCCGAAAAGACTCTTTTTGACAACCTGACCCCGCTCTATCCCAACAAGCGCATCAATCTGGAGCATCAGCCCACCCAGTTTAGCACGCGAATCATCGACATGATGGTTCCGCTGGGTAAGGGTCAGCGCTGCCTGGTGGTAGCCCCACCTCGTGCAGGTAAGACGGTTCTCATGCAGGAAATCGCGAATGCGATCACGCACAATCACCCTGAGATTAAGCTCATTGTGCTGCTGATTGACGAACGGCCCGAAGAAGTGACTGATATGCAGCGCTCGGTAAAAGGCGAAGTGGTAAGTTCGACCTTTGATGAGCAGGCCTCCCGGCATGTTCAGGTCGCTGAAATGGTGCTCGAGAAAGCCAAGCGCCTGGTAGAAAACAAGCACGATGTCGTCATCCTGCTGGATTCGATCACCCGCCTGGCGCGAGCCTATAACTCGGTTGTTCCACCCTCGGGCAAGATTCTGTCAGGCGGTGTGGACTCCAATGCACTTCATAAACCCAAGCGCTTCTTTGGCGCAGCCCGAAATGTGGAAGAGGGCGGCTCATTGACCATTATTGCAACGGCGCTCGTTGAAACGGGCTCCCGAATGGACGAAGTGATTTTCGAAGAGTTTAAGGGAACAGGTAATTCCGAAATTCATCTCGATCGCAAGCTCATGGAGAAGCGCATCTTTCCATGTCTGGACATCAATAAGTCCGCGACCCGAAAGGAAGAAATGCTTCTTCCCAAGGAGGTCCTCAACCGGCTCTGGATCCTCCGTAAGGTGCTTCACCCGATGAACACCTTGGATGCGATGGAGTTCTTGTTGGACAAGGTATCTCACACCAAGACCAACGAAGAATTCATCAAGGGGATGAGCGGCTAAGATCTCCCCTAAAAAGCCCCAGCCGATCAGAATCACAAGATTGACCCAAGCGCTGAATTTTGCTAACTGAGGGACCCTTATGAAACAGGCAATTCATCCGCATTATATTGAAACGACCGTGACCTGTGCTTGCGGCGCCGTAATTGAAACCCGCGCCACCAAAGAGAACATCAAGGTCGAAATCTGCTCCCAGTGCCATCCGATGTATACGGGCAAATTTAAGCTCATGGATACCGAAGGCCGTGTGGAGCGTTTCTTGAACAAGTACAAGAAGAAGTAGCTTTTTCTTTTTTGGTTTTTTCGAGGCCCTGGTGACTCTTAAAAGAGTTTCCGGGGCTTCGCATGTTCAGGGGTCCTCATGCAGATCCTCGATAAACTCAAGAGTGTAGAGAGTCGTTTTCTCGAAATCGAATCCAAGCTGGGTGATCCCGATCTGGCTGATAAGCCAGCTGAATTTCGTAAGCTCTCGCAAGAGCATGCTTCGCTTCAGGATCTGATTGCGGAGTTCCGCAGTTTCAAGAAGCTGCAGTCCGATATCGCATCCAATAAAGAGCTCGTCGGCGGAAAAGACGTCGAGCTTTCGGATTTGGCAAAAGAAGAGCTGAGAGCTCTTGAGCCCGCGCTCGAAGAAAGCCAAAAAAGGCTTCAGGTTTTGCTCCTTCCTAAGGATCCCAACGACGAAAAGAACATTCTTTTTGAAATTCGGGCCGGCGCTGGGGGTGACGAGGCGGGGCTTTTTGTTGGGGAGCTTTTTAGGCTCTATCAACGCTACTGCGAACGACAGGGATGGCGGGTTGAAGTCATGTCGGCAAGCCCCACCGGAATTGGCGGGTTTAAAGAGATCATTGCGTTGGTTACCGGTCACAAGGTTTTCTCGCGTCTCAAGTGGGAGGGTGGCGTGCATCGGGTTCAGCGGGTACCGGCTACCGAGGCGCAAGGTCGTATTCATACTTCAACAGTCACCGTGGCTGTGCTTCCAGAGGCCGAAGAAGTGGATGTCTCCATTAACCCGCAAGATCTCCGAATCGATGTCTTTCGTTCCGGAGGTGCGGGGGGCCAGGGCGTCAATACGACCGACTCGGCAGTGCGCATTACGCATCTTCCCTCTGGGCTTGTGGTGGTCTGCCAAGACGAGCGGTCCCAGCTTAAAAATAAGGATAAGGCCATGCGGATTCTTCGTTCGCGCTTGCTAGAACAGGAGCAAGAGAAGGCTGCAAAAGAGCACTCCGCTCAGCGCAAGAGCATGGTCGGTACTGGCGATCGCAGTGAACGCATCAGGACCTATAATTTTCCGCAGGGCCGGCTCACAGATCATCGAATCGGGCTCACGCTCTATCAACTTCCAGAAGTGATGGAAGGCAAGATTGACGAGATCTTGAATGGGTTGCAGGCGCACTATCAGATGGAGGCACTCAAGGAGCAGGGCTTGAGTCATGGTTAAAGGTGAAGCTAAAGGCGGGGCAAATGGGCCCAGGATCCTGGACTTTTTCAGGACTCACGAAAAATCCTTGCCCAGACATGAGCTGGAGCTACTCCTTGAGGCGGCCTATTCTGCAGAGTTTAAGGATCGTCCCCGGCTCGGGCGAGAGGTTCTCGCGGGGCTCGTTGCCACTCCCGAGGGACAGTGGCTTAAGCGGGCGGAGGGTTGGGTGCAGCAGCGGGTGTTGGAACGCATTCCTGTTCAGCATTTGACGCGTCAAGCATGGTTTTTTGGTCGGAGTTTTGAAGTGGGGCCCGAAGTGCTTGTGCCCCGCCCCGAGACTGAGGTCCTGGTTTTTGAGGCGCTAGCGGAATTGAGGGGGATGGGCTCAGGACCGCTTCGAGGTGCTGAAATCGGTGTGGGCTCCGGTGCGATTTCAGTCACTCTGCTCGTTGAAGAGCCTCGAATTCGAGAGATGATCGGCTCGGAGCTTGAGCTTGAAGCCCACGCAGTAGCGCAAAGAAATGCGGAAAAGGCTGGGGTGAAGGCTCGCCTCGAGCTTGTTGAGGCTAAACCGGGCCAGGTCTGTGGGCCGCTGCTTTTTGGGGGCGAGTTTGATTTTTTAGTCTCCAATCCGCCCTATTTGGGGCGGGACTTGCGTGAGGTTGAGCCCGAAGTGATGCGTTTTGAACCTGAGTCGGCGCTTTTTGCACCTGAGGGAGACCTGCTCTATTTTTATCGGGAAATCGCCCAGGGTGCGGGTAAGGTGCTCAAGAACGGGGGAAAAGTGTGGTTAGAGGTTCCCCACGAGCGGGCGGCAGAAATCGTGGGGCTGTTCAGCGGATTTTTTGACGAGACCTCGAGCGGAAAGTTTACGGACGTTGGCCTGATTCGTGACCTTTCCGGAAGGGACCGTGTGCTTGCTGCCACTTGGCACCTGAAGAGTTAGGGGTTTGAAATGGACGTTTTGAAATGGATGCGATGAAGATCCAGGGCGGCAAGGCCCTGCAAGGAGAGATCGAAGTAGGCGGGGCAAAGAACGCAGCTCTTCCGATTCTTGTTTCAGCGATTGTGGCGGGTGCACCGGTTACCTTCGAGCGCATTCCTGATCTCATGGACATTCGCACCCTCAATAAAATTTTAAGCAATCTTGGGATGACGGTCGAGTTTGACCGCAAGTCCAATCGTGCCGTTCTAGATCCGCGTGGGATCAACAAGTTTGAAGCCCCTTATGAGTTGGTGAAGACCATGCGTGCCTCAGTTTTTGTGCTGGGGCCTCTCGTTTCTCGCTTCGGAAAGGCTAAAGTAAGTCTTCCTGGCGGGTGTGCCATCGGTGCACGCCCTATCAATTTTCATCTGACCGGCCTTGAAAAGCTGGGCGCCAAAATCACGCTCGAAGAAGGCTACGTGATTGCTGAGGCCAAGCGGCTCGTTGGCAATCGCGTAGCTTTTGAATATCCCAGCGTAGGCGCTACCGAGAACATCTTGATGGCAGCAGTGCTAGCCAAGGGCGAGAGCCTGCTGGAGAACTGCGCCAAAGAACCGGAGATCGTGGATCTTGCCCGGGCGCTTCGGGCCATGGGGGCCGAGATCGAAGGCGAGGGGACTGAAAAAATTCGTATCCAAGGAAAGGATACGCTCTCAGGATGTACCCACCGAGTGATAGGCGATCGGATTGAAGCCGGAACTTTTCTGGCCGCTGCCATGGCTACTCGAGGGGATGTGCGCATCCATGGAATCAACGCCGAATTTCTCGAGCCCGTTTTGGTGAAATTTGAGGAGGCAGGTGCGCACGTAGGGCGCGGTGCCGATTTTGTTGAGATCAAGGCAGGGGGTAGGCCGCGGGCCACAGATGTGACGACCCTTCCGCATCCGGGTTTTCCCACCGATATGCAGGCCCAATTCATGGCGGTCATGTGTCTGGCTGACGGTGCTTCTGTCGTTACTGAGACAGTCTTTGAGAACCGCTTCATGCATGTACCAGAACTTGCTCGATTAGGTGCCGACATCACGGTCAAAGGAAAGAGCGCATTCATTAAAGGCAAATCCACACTCAAGGGAGCGCCCGTGATGGCCACTGACTTGCGCGCCAGTGCGAGCTTGATCATAGCCGGGCTTGCAGCCAAAGGAGAAACAACTGTAAGTCGAATTTATCATTTGGATCGCGGCTATGAACGAATGGAAGACAAGTTGACCCGTCTCGGGGCTGAGGTGAGAAGAGTTTCCGAATGAGCACTTTGAGCTGCGTTTTTTGTAAAATTGTTGCCGGATCGATTTCTTCTCCTCGCCTGTTTGAAAGCCAGCAATTCATTGTGATTAGAGACATTCAACCCCAGGCCAAAGTTCATCTGCTGGTGATTCCCAAAAAACATGTGGGCGGTCTTACAGACGTAACGCAGGATTCAGAAGGTCATGCTCTTCTTTCTGGGCTCCTGAGCACAGCAATTCGGGTAGCCGAACAAGAAGGTTTATCCGAGCGAGGTTATCGGACTGTCATCAATACACGCGAGTGGGGTGGTCAGACCGTAGATCACCTCCACTTGCACGTTCTGGGTGGTCAACCTTTGAAGGGAGGATTTGCATGAGGCGCATCCTCCTTGCTGATGACGAGCGGGATCTGCGTGAAGTGCTCGTTGGGCTTTTGAGTTCAAAATTTGAAGTCATTGAAGCTGAAAATGGACGAGTAGCCCTCCAAAAGGCTGTGGAGCTGCTCCCGGATTTGATTTTGTTGGATATCACTATGCCTGAGCTTAAAGGCACCGAAGTCTGTGAGCGACTGAAGGCAAATCCCTCCACTCGGAGCATTCCCATCATCATGCTCACGGCTCATTCTGGACTCTCAGAGCGCGTCAAAGGCTTAGATCTTGGAGCCGACGACTATATTTGCAAACCCTTTCATCCTGAGGAGCTCATTGCACGCGTAGAGGCCAGGCTGAGGGGCCTCAGGGTGCAAGAAGAATCCAAAGCGGTTTGGGAGATTGGAAATCTCAAGTTGAACCCCGCAACGCGTGAGGTGCAGATCGATGGTCGAGAGGTGAAACTCACGGCACTCGAGGCTGACTTGCTGCAGTACTTCATGGCTCGAGTGGGAAAAGTCGTTCAGCGTAAAGAGCTGTTGGGGTCTCTCTGGCCAGATACTGTGGTGACCCACCGCACAGTGGACACTCATGTTGCCAATTTAAGAAAAAAAATAACTGGGTTTGATCATGAGTTTGAGTCGATTCACGGAAGTGGCTATCGCCTCAAGCAGCGCTAGTCGGCGTCATCAGCCAGCATCATCGATGACGCTGCCTTTTTTGAAACGTCTATCTTTAGCTCCGTTGTTGCGAGCTTTTCGGTACTTCTCGACCGCTGCCGGCTTGGAAGTAATTTGGTTCTGACGGGCTTTCTTTTCGAGCTCATCCCAGGAGAGTGCGAGGGAGGGGCTGCCCTGGGTTTTGAGTCCAGGTCGGTTTTTGGGTCGTCCTGTAGGAACTGGAGTTTTGCTTGGGGTGTGAGCAGCCTCAGTATTTTTGCTAGAGGCGTCTGGCTGAGTATTCTGGAGAGATTCTGGAGGTGCCTCACGGTGAGACGACTCACCGCCCATCTCGCTCTTGTTAGAGGGAGAGACGCCTGCAACTTGCTGAGGCAAAAAAGACGATCTCAGCTGACGAAGCACTCGGGTTCAAACCTCGGGGTAGCTGGATCCACGCCCCACTGCGCCCAGGGTGCGTAAATTGCTACTCACTCATCAGAGTGTACCGGAAAAATTTACAGGCGTCACTGGATTGGCGAAACTTAATAAGTAATTGTTTTAAAAGGATTAATTTGACTTCAATTCGGTTTGTTGACCTTGCGATTCGGGAATGGTAGCCGACGTCTGGCTTTGACGACTCGTGTTATCCGATGGGGCTAAAAGAGCCTTTTACGGAGTCTTTACGGAGGCAGAATGTCGAGAGACTTGTTTGAAAAGTGCCGGCAGTTTGAGGACGCCAAACGGGTTCAGGCAGCCGGGGTTTATCCTTTTTTTCGCCCTATTGAGGCCACCTCTGGTTCGCGCGTGGTCACTCACGGGCGTGGTCGGGTCATGATTGGCTCGAATAACTACCTGGGACTTACCCATCATCCTGAGGTCCAGGCAGCGGCAAAGCGCGCTATTGACCAATACGGCACGGGGTGCACGGGTTCACGCTTTCTCAACGGTAACCTCTCGGCTCACGAAGAACTTGAGAATGAGCTCGCAAAATTTCTGGGCAAAGAAGCCTGCCTTGTTTTTGCTACTGGGTTTTTGACAAACGCAGGGGTTCTCTCCTGCTTGGTGGGTCGCAGCGACGTCATCTATACCGATCGCGAAAATCACGCTTCGATTGTTGAGGGCACTCGCTTGGCACTAGGGGATACCCTTAAGTTTAAGCACAATGACATGCGTGATCTCGAGCGCCTACTGCGTGAGACGCGTGGTCAGTACCAAGGGGCGCTCATTGTTGCTGACGGAGTTTTTTCGATGTCGGGAGACATCGTCAATCTTCCTGAAGTGGTTGAGCTTGCCAAAAAGTACGACTGCCGTATCTACATTGACGACGCCCATGCGCTCGGCGTGCTTGGTCCGCAAGGCCAGGGAACCGAGCATCATTTTGATATGGTGGGTTCAGCTGATATCGTGATGGGTACCTTTTCGAAGTCGTTTGCATCACTCGGGGGCTATGTAGCGGCGTCAGAAGAGGTGATTCATTACATCAAGCACAAGGCTCGCACTTTCATGTTTAGTGCGGCAATGCCTCCTGCCGCCGTGGGTGCAGTGCTGGAGTGTCTACGAATTGTGCAAGAAGAGCCTGAACATCTTGCAAATCTGCGAAGAAATTCAGCCAAAATGCAGAGTGAGCTGACTTCCATGGGTTACAACATTCTCAATTCGAGGACACCGATTGTTCCGCTGCTGATCGGTGACGATATGACCGCCTTTGCCTTCACTCAGAAACTTTACGAGAATGGGGTTTTTGCTACTCCCGTCGTTAAGCCTGCTGTTCCTGAAGGTTGCGCACTGATTCGTACGAGCTACATGGCTTCTCACACGGATGAAGATTTGGATTACGCTTTGAGCATTCTAGAAAAACTAGGGAGCGAGTTTGGAATCATTGGTGAGAAAAGTCGAGCAGCAGAGCTTGCAGCTCTGGCACGGCATCATTTTGGTCCTGCGATGACGCAAGCTTCTGCCAGTTTATAATCATGCAGGTCGCAGTCAAAGAAGTGAGGTCGGCGCAGGACTGGAATCGGTTCATTGCGCTTCCGTGGAAGATCTATTCTGCAGATCCGCATTGGGTGCCGCCGCTTCGAATTGCGGTGCGCGACTCACTGGATGTTTCTAAGAATCCTTTTTTTAAACATGCGTTCATGAATGCTTATCTTGCCCTGCGGGGCGATGAGGTCGTGGGTCGTATTGTTGGAGTGGTCGACGAAAATCACAACCGCTTTCATCAAGAGCAGACGGCTTTCTATGGGTTTTTTGAATCCATCAATGACCCCGAGGTTTCTGCGGCGCTTTTTGACTCGGTGGACCAGTGGGCTCGCTCGCGGGGTGCCACGGTTCTGCGTGGACCGATCAATCTCAGTACCAACCATGAGTGTGGATTGCTGATAGAGGGCTTTGATGACGCTCCCAGTGTGATGATGCCCTACAATCCCGTCTATTACGCTGAGCTGGTCGAGAAGCAGGGGTTTTCAAAGGCCAAGGATCTTTTGGCTTATACTGTCGATCAGGGGAGTCGTTTTTCGGAGAGGTTGCTCGCGCAGAGTGAGCGACTCAAGCAGAACGGCAACATTACTTTTCGCACGATCAATATGCGTCGCTACGAAGAAGAAGTGGATCGGATCCTCGAAATTTATAACGACGCTTGGGAAGACAACTGGGGGTTTGTTCCAATGAGCCCTGAGGAGTTCAGGCACATGGCAAAGGACATGAAGGCCATTGTGGATCCTGAGCTTTTGTTGATTGGCGAAGTGCGCGGGGAGCCGGCCGGATTTGCCCTGGCCCTTCCCGACGTGAACCAAGTTTTTAAAAAAATTCCGGACGGAAAGCTCCTGCCCACTGGCCTGTTGAAGCTGCTTTGGTACACAAAGGGGCCTGCTCGCCGCAGTGTGATGAATCGGTGTCGAGTTTTGACGCTGGGAATCAAGAAGGCGTATCGAAATTTTAGCATGGGTCCCCTCTTTTACACGGAGTACCTGCGTCGAGGTCCGGCGGCAGGTTATCCGGTAGGCGAAGCATCGTGGATCCTTGAGGACAATCGGGCGATGAATCGGGCACTTGAGCTCATGTGTGGAAACCGCACCAAGGTCTACAGAATTTACGATCGGGCGATTCCGGCTTTGTGAGTCCAGGTTTCTGATGGATGATGCTGGCATGAGAGTGCTCGGCATCGATCCGGGGTCCCGTCTTACTGGATATGGCTGCGTAGATGTGGTGGCTGGGCGACTCCGCGCCATCGAACATGGGACCTTGCGGTTGGCATCGACTTCTGGAAAGCAGGACGTTGAGCTTGAACAGCGGCTTCTGCTGCTTTTTCAAGGCCTGGGTGAAGTGCTGGATCGTCTTCAGCCGGATGCGTTTGTCGTGGAGCGGGTATTCTTTGCTAAGAATGCGGTCTCATCCCTCAAGCTAGGGCAGGCGCGCGGCGTAGTGCTCGTTAGCGGTGCTCTCCGCGGAATTTCAATCCATGAATACAGTGCCTCTGAGGTGAAGCGGGCCGTGGCCGGCAGCGGGTCGGCTGATAAAGATCAGGTAGCCAAAGTTTTACAGCTCCTGCTCGGTGGGCAAGACTTCAAAACCTCGGATGCATCTGACGCATTAGCTCTTGCGGTGTGCCATGCTCAACTTTTTTTGGGCTCTTCTGGGGCTTACCCCAGAGTGTCGGTTCGATCGTCTAAGAAGCGCCTTTCTTTGGCCGAGTCGTTGGGGTTAACCCCTGAACGGGTTGGAAGTGCTAGACGCGTAGACTTCTCCAAAAAAGAGTGATGATCTGCGGACATGATTGGATTTCTGAGAGGCGAGGTCCTGGATCTTGCTGAAACAAGGGTGACCCTGCTCGTAGCTGGAGTGGGCTATCAGGTTCAAGTGGCTGCGGGTCCGGAGGTTTCATCTCTTGCAGTGGGCTCGAAGCTTGAGCTGCACATTCATACGCATGTGCGCGAAGACGCCCTGGATCTTTACGGTTTTTTTGATCGAACCGGAAAGGCGCTTTTTCTTAAACTGCTGGGAGTGAGCGGGATTGGGCCTAAAGGCGCGATGGCAATGCTGAGCGGGCTTTCGACCTCTTCGCTCGTTGAGGCGATTCTGACGGGTGACGTGGCTCTCCTCACCAAAATTCCGGGAGTGGGAAAAAAAACAGCGGAACGCGTGGTTCTGGAGCTAGGGGACACGCTCAAAAAGCCAGAATGGTCTCAAGTGGCCTCCGCCAGAGCGCGCCTTTCAGGGGGGGTTCTGACTCCTGGGGTCCTTTCTGATGCCCACGAGGCGCTCGTGCAATTGGGTTTCAGGGATGCGGACGTCGGTGCTGTGCTCAAGCGGCTCGAGGCCGAAAAGGGCGCAGAAAAACCCAAAACTGAAGATTATGTTCGCTGGGGACTCCAGCAGTTGAGGTAGGGCAGTCCAAATGGAATCACCAAGTCGCCTCATGAGTAGGGAGAGTAGCGCCGCAGAGTTTGATGGCGAGCGCGATAATGAAAAGAGTCTGCGCCCCTCAGTTTTGGGTGAATACATTGGTCAGTCCAAGGTCAAAGAAAACCTGAAGCTTTTCATTGAGGCCGCGCGGATGCGGGGTGACTCGTTGGATCACGTGCTCCTGGCGGGGCCGCCCGGGCTTGGAAAAACGACGCTTGCTCACATCATCGCGCACGAGATGGGAACACAGCTTCACACGGTGAGTGGACCCAATGTCGAAAAAAAAGGCGATCTTGCAGCCATTTTGACCAATCTTCAGCCGCGCGATGTTCTTTTTATCGATGAAGTTCACCGGTTGCCCAAAGCCATTGAAGAAGTTCTGTATAGCGCTATGGAGGACTACAAGCTGGACCTCATCATGGGGCAGGGTCCGGGTGCTCGGACGCTCCGGATTGATCTTCCGCGTTTTACTTTGGTGGGAGCCACCACGCGCACTGGCTTGCTTTCGAGTCCACTCAGGGATCGTTTTGGTGTTCCGCTGAGGTTGGATTTTTATCCAGACAGTGAGTTGCAGCAAATCGTAGAGCGTTCGGCGGGGCTTTTGGGGGCTGCGATCGATGTCGAGGCATCCCTGGAGATCGCCCGCCGAAGCCGCGGTACTCCTCGTATTGCCAATCGCTTGCTGAAACGGGTGCGGGACTTTACGCAGGTTCGGGCCAAGTCGGCTCGGATCACACTTACGGTTGCGCGCGATGCGCTCAAACTCTTTGAAGTGGACGAAAAGGGCTTGGATCCTCTTGATCGTAAATTTCTGCTCACTCTTCTTGAAAAGTTCGATGGGGGGCCCGTGGGGATCGAGACTCTCGCTTCTGCTCTGGGCGAGGAGAGGGATACTCTCGAAGATGTTTACGAGCCCTATCTTTTGCAGGAGGGGTTTATTCAGCGCACTCCTCGCGGGCGACTTGCGACTCGGCAAGCTTACGAGCATCTCGGGGTGACAAACGCCAAGATGCTGCCGCTTCAGGAGAGGCTTTTCGAATAGGGGTGAGTTGGCCTCACTGTCCCAAGAATCCCACACCTGAGGATTTTTTGAGTGTGGCGAAAAGAGCACAGACCTGATCTAAAAAGCCGCCAAGTACTTGATTGTTTTAATCAGTTTTACTAATGAACTGATTTCATTGAGAAATTAAGGTTCAAAAAAATTGAAAAAAAATCAAGACAGAGGACGGATCGGTATGGAACTTGCGCAAGTGGGTTCTAGGACGGGGGACCGGTCATGATGAACTTTTCTCTTCAATCGACGATTGCGCAGTCTCTGGATTGGTCAGGGATTGGACTGCATTCTGGCAAACCGGTTCGGATGAGGCTCCTTCCGGCGCCTCCTCAAAGCGGAATTCGATTTGTTCGAGTGGATCTTTCGGGTTCGCCCGAAATTCCAGCCAGGGTTGAAAACGTTACCCAGACTCAAATGGCAACCACCCTTGGGCTGGGGCAAGCGTCGGTCAGTACGGTTGAGCATCTTCTTTGTGCAGTGGTAGCTGCTGGGATCGACAACCTCAGAATTGAGATCAATGGTCCAGAGGTTCCGATTTCAGACGGGAGCTCGATTGAGTTTTTCAAGGCTCTTCATCACGCAGGAACTGAACGCCAGGCTCGTTCGCGCAAGGTGCTCCGACTCAATCAGGTAGTGCGAGTGGAGAGCGGCGACAAATGGGCCGTAGCTGAGCCTGGAGAGGGTTTTTCGGTCGAGGCAACGGTTGAGTTTCCACACCCTGTCATTGGACGTCAGAGTTTTTCTTTCGTTGCCGGAGAGACTCGGTTTGAAGAGTTTCTTTCGGCAAGAACTTACGGCTTTTTGAAAGAAGTCGAAGCTTTGAAGAAAATGGGGCTAGCCCAAGGCGGTTCACTCCAAAATGCGATTGTTCTGGATGATTCTGGGGTTTTGAATCCCGAGGGCCTTCGTTTCAGTGATGAGTTTGCCCGGCACAAGGTGTTGGATGCCATCGGAGACTTGGCTCTGGCAGGTTATCCGATTTTGGCTCGGGTCAGGCTTTCACGCTCAGGGCATGAGCTGCATCGGCAGCTCACGCAGGCCATTGTAGCTCACTCTGAGCTGGTTGAATTGGCTCCGCCCGCCTCGAGCTCAAAGGCAAGGACACCGTTACTCAAGAGAGCGGGTCGAGTGGCTGTTTCTTGAGTTTTTGAGTTTGACACCATAGGTCAGATTCCGTAGCTTCAGGCCCTTCTGACGGTCGGGGTGTAGCGCAGCCTGGCTAGCGCACTTGCATGGGGTGCAAGGGGTCGTGGGTTCAAATCCCGCCACCCCGACCATTTTTTCCAGTTTGAGTAATGTGTTTTTAGATTCCTTCCGAGGAGTCGTCTATGCGGTGGAGTGGACTTTTCAGTAGCTTTGCGCTCAGCCTCTTAGGTTCTACTCTATCCATTTCCGCCTTCGCTTGGCCGCCAACGTTTGGCCCGGAGTGGGAGTTTACCAAGCTTGAGTGGAGAACCTCTAACCCATTTGAGCGTCATGTTGAGCAGGTTCCAACCCAATTGGAGCTGATGAGGCGGATCTCGCTCAAATGCAAGGAGATGCCCGATTGCCGTTTTGATTCACCCAGGTTCTATCTGGGGGACTTTTGGTTTCAGGTTTCATTGGACCCGGGAGTGATTGAGGTACAAGCCAAAGGCTCGACCGTAGAACAGTATGAGCGGGTCTCTGCTCGAGTTCAGGAGCTTTTGTTCAATACTGCCCAAGAGATGGGCCTTTCGACAGAACCTGCGATGACTGCCGGACACATCCACATCGGCATCAAAGAAAGTGGACTCGCTACAGATCCCGTCGCTCTCAGAAATGTTCTCGCAGATTTTCTGAATCACCATGAGTTTGCCGAGGGTGTGCTGGAGTGGGATCCGATGAACTCTCGGGCGATTTCTCGACAGTCCGAAAAAATCAAGGACTGGGTGAGAGGTGCTTTTGCCCGGTTTGATGGCTCGAGGCGCACCTTGATAGACGCCGCAGTGCTCATCAGAGAAATCAAGTTTGCATACAGCCAGTCGGCAAGCGGGACTAAGTTTGTCGCTGTAAACTTGGATCATGTCTCTCTAAAAACTGAGCCAAATGTTTCTTTCTACGATCCGATTGCGCGAGAACTGCGACTCGCAAAAGATGCGATCTCAAAGAGTTCGCCTGAAAAAGCGGACCTAGACAACTATCTGAAAGTCTACGCTCAGTTTTTGAAAAAGAATTCATTGTCAGAGCTAGAGGGCACGCTCGAGATCCGTTCGATTCGTGGTCAGCGCTCTATTGATGATTTTATTGATCTGGCTCGTCTTTTCGAGGCGCGCATGGAGTTTTTACGAAAAAATCGTGGCTTGTTAGCGCTCGGAGCGTGGCGCAGGCTCCCGGACAATGACCAACAGGTCAGAAGGTTTATTACCTATGTTCGGGAATCAGGGCTGGACTGGAAAGACTATCGGCGATTTCTGCCGGAATGGCTTGTGAGATTCGAGGACAAGGCCCTTCGCTCACCCTGTGACGGATGTGAGTGTTTGTTTCGGGCCTTGAGGTGAAAGGGTTGTACTGAGGATCGGTCCTTGTCTTTAAGAGAAGTACGTTTGGAGCCAATCCTGTGCAGACTCCTGACTAGCCATAAACTTTGCCATAGGCTCAGCGTTTGCTGGATCGAGCGCTTTGAGCCGCTCTAGCTCTGGATCATCCCAGAGGATTACGCCCTTGGGGCGCGCGTTTTCAGTTCTTCCGCACCGTCCGAGCATCTGGGCTAGCGACAATAGGGTGTAGGGTGGCTCCCAAAGAATGACCCATTCAAAGTGAGTGTAGTTCATTCCCATTCCAAAGGCACTCGTGGCTGAGAGCCACTTGAGTCGTCCGGAACGTGCCTGCGACTCGACAGCCAAGCGCTCCTCGCGCATCAGCCCCGCGTGGTAAATGCCCGATTGAGAGGGGTCGGGCTTCAGTGAGCGCAAGAGGTTACCTAGTTCTATGCAGCTTTTACGTGATGCACAGAAGAGAATTCCAGGTTGGGGATGGAGCTCGAGCCACTTCACGAGAAACGAAACTCGGAGATGCCGTGCGATTCTGATCTTCTGAAGGGTGAGATGTGGGTGAAGAGAAAAACTCCCAATTTCGTGAATGGGGTGAGGCAAGGATTCTTCGAGTAGCAAACGAGCGCTTCGGGTGAGGGTCGCAGAGAGCCACAGGGATTTATTAAGTTCCCATTTTTGTGGAAGGCCGGGGAGGGCTGAAAATTCGGTTCGAAAGTCAGGCCCCCACTCTTCGACACAATGACATTCATCTACTACAAACAGGGTGCGCCGATCCGGTCTGAACCCTGCCCTCACTCTGGCCATGAGTTGCTCTGGGGTAGTGACCCACGCTACGGGCGCCGGAGCCTGAAGGCTTGAGTCGATGGTGACACCCAAGGCGTCTAGATGTTGCTCTTGTTGGCGAATCAGAGCCCTGAGCGGTGAAATGAGCAAAGTAGCGCTGTCCGATTTTCGGGCAAGGGTTTCGAAAATCAGGCTCTTTCCGGATCCGGTGGGAGCCTGGCACAAGACGTGGGCCTGGCCATTCTCCGTAAGGATATCAATCGCTTGTTTTTGAAAGGGCCGAAGACAGGGCTGTAGAATGGGAGTTTTCACGCCCCTGAACTAAGCCAGAACTGTGCTCAGGCAATTCGGTGCGGTACCGGAGATAGACCCATCCTCCCAGTGCCCCAAAGAGCAACTGAAACACGACACTGAGGCTAAAGATGTTTGCCCCTGCCTGGGATCCCAGTAGCAAAAAAAGCCAGCTAAACGCCGCGTGTCCTGTACCGACTCCGGCAGGCGCAATAGGAACTGCCGTCACCAGAAGGCCCAGTGGTACGGCCACAAAAATTCCCCACAGACTTGCTTCGTGGCCGTCTAGAACCTCAAAAAACTGAAGGCAAGAGAATGCAGCCAGAAAGTGAACCAGACAGGAAAGAACAAGAGCCATCGCAACCATGCTGCGATGGGCATGGTAGTTCCGTACGCCTTCGTAGATTCGAGTGAGTGAAGCAATGGCAGCCACACGCCTCTGAGCAGCGTGAAGAATTTTAAGAATAGGGTCATGGGAGGTCTTGATAAAAAACAGGCTGAAATAAAAAGCCAACATGGCCACGAATGCCAGGAGAATGAATCCTTTGAGCGGCTGAAATTTTGGGTTGTCGTGAAGTGGCCCCGATCCCAGGAGCATGGCGAGCGTCGCTACGAGCACAAGTCCGGATACCCCGACTACTCGATCAAACAAGATGCTCCCAAAGACATGTCCGCGGCGACCCTTGTGTTCGCTTGCAATGTAGAACGCTTTGACCACATCGCCGCTCACGGCTCCCGGTAAAGCGAGGTTAAAAAAGTTCCCAATCAGGGTGAGCCGTGCCGTTTTAATCCACGACAGAGAAATCTGTTGGGCTCGGAGCAATAGCTGCCATCGAAAGATACAAATCACTAGGTTTCCGACGGAAGCTGCCAATGCAATGCCAAGAGCCTGTGGGTCGGTTAATATCTTCTTCATCTCTTCGATCGAGAGAAGACCCTTTTTGGCTAAAAACGCCAAGAGTAGGCCGACCAAAGAGAGTTTTAAGATGAGGACGATTTTTGCGCGCAAGGTGTATTACGTTTTAAGTCGGTAAAAGTTTTGGATCAAGACTGTTGCGACCTGAGGGTCGTGAAGGTCTTGACGGTGCGGATGCAAAAGAGGCGGGGGGGGGTTGAGCTTCTGCTTTAAGGCAAAGGTATGCGCCGCTCCTTTTAGGTCCCGCTCAGGATGGAACTGCACTCCAAAGGCAGGAGCAGAGTCGAGCTCAAACGCTTGGATGGGGCAAAGTTGCGAGGAAGCAAGAAGTCGCGTCCCTTGGGGGAGTTTACAAACCTCGTCGTAATGCATCGAGAAACTGTAGAACTCGCTCGGTAGGCCCTGAAGCAACGGGCTTTGCGACGAGCCAGTTTTCTGAATCTGAGTCCACCCGATTTCAGGGGCTTGAGCCCTGCGCACAGAGTTTTTTCCGGCAAGTGCGCGGGCGAGTGATTGGTGGCCGTAGCAGATTCCCAAAATAGGGATTCTGTTGGTCACGGCGCTGCGGATGAGCTCGAGTAAGTTTTCGATCCACAGTGCGTCTTCTGTCGCCGAAGTAGCCGATCCTGAAAGTACGATTCGATCAAACTCGGCAAGATTTTTAGGAAAGTCTCGGTGCGGGGCTCGGTGTGTGCGCAGAGCAATCCCAGCAGGTTTGCCATCCGGAGCTGAAAGAGTGCGTCTGAGCTCCCCGGATCCCCATGAGTCTGGATCGCGTGTGTTGTCGATGAGCAGGACCTTCATTGCGTGACACCTTGCTTGCTTCCCTCAGATTCAAGTAAAAAAGCCTGCTTTAGAAACATGCTGTGGGCAGCGTTGACCGCGATGATGAGCCCAAGCCTACCGTCCAAAAATCCGCCCTTCCAAAAAAAACACTCCACGAATTTGGAGATGGGCTTGAAGAGGAGCCTGATTAGGCTAAAGCGCTGGCCGCGCCGCGAGAGCTCGCGCGAGCCGAGCCGGGCATAACGGAGGTTGGTTGAGATTTGGTCTCCAATGGAATCAAAAGAGTAGTGAAGAAGGGGGTTTTGGGTGACTTGGACGGGCCCGGTCCCTTCGAGCCGCTCGTGGATTTCTGGCTCTGTCCAGCGAGCGTATTTGCGATGGGAAAGCCTGGCTACAGCGTTGGGGTACCAGCCGCCAAAGCGGATCCACTGCGAGTGGTAAAAAGTCTTGCGAGGCAGACTCAATATTGCTGGAATGCCGCCCGATTCTAGGTGGACTTGCTGAGCAGTGAGCCACTCCTTGATCTCATGCACGAGCTCAGGCGTAAGGACCTCATCGGCATCGAGATTCAGCACCCAGTCGTTTGAAGCTTTGTCTGCAGCAAAATTCTT
>JBKCVM010000134.1:0-2885 GCA_046317855.1 Oligoflexia bacterium | reverse complement strand
CTCCATTGCTCTGAGGTGACCCGCGGCAGAGTTCATGGGGCTGGACCGTCTGACAAAGGGGCGCAATTCAGGTTGACTGCTGCGACATCAGCCTTTAGGGGTGGCGTCAGGAGGGGCGGTTCCCCCGAAACTTGGGAAGCTCGTGAGCTGAGTCACGGCGCGTTGTTTGTTGCGGCGGAATAGCACCGCCGCCAGTGGGATGCAAACTCTTCGGGCGTCTTCATTCCGAGAGAGCTGTGCGGATGCAGCTCGTTGTACTCCTTTCTCCAGGTTTCGATCTTCTGCCTCGCGTCTTCGAGGTTCCGGAAGACATGTTCGTTCAGACACTCATCTCGGAACCTTGAGTTGAAGGATTCGATGAAGGCATTTTCGTTAGGCTTGCCTGGCGTAATCAGCTCGTGCTCGATTCCTGCAGCTTCGAGCCAGTTCATGAAGGCCATGGACACGAATTCTGGACCGTTGTCGCTCCTGAGACGAGTAGGTTTTCTTCCGATTCCTGCGATGAACCTGGCTACTTCCGCTCCCGAAATCGAGTGACTGGCAAAGATTCCGACGGACTCCTTGGTGAAGTCATCGACCACGGTCAGAGACTTGAGCTTCCTCCTCGTCATCATCCAGTCGAAGACGAAGTCGATCGACCAGACCTCATTGGGCCGGGTCGCCTGAGGCCTCACGACCCGCGGCACCCGGGCTCTTCGCTTTCGGGCGCGCTTCTTGAGCTGAAGACCCAGTTTTCGGTAAATTCTCTCAGTTCGCTTGACGTTCACGACCAACCCCTCTCGCTTCAAAAGCACATGGATCCTGGGCTGCCCGAAGCGGCGATGCCGTTGAGCTAGCTCCTTCATCCGAGATGCAACTCTGTCGTCTCGATCGGGATGAACTCGGTGATAGTCGTGGGTAGATCTCGAGAGTCCGGTGATGCGACAGGCCCGAGCGATGGAGGCATTCCGTTGCCTAAGAAAATCCACCGCTCCTCGCTTCTGCTCGGGCCTCACCAGTTTTTTGACTGGAGGGCCCTCAGGTGGTCGATGTCGATCATGGCGTTGGCAAGCAGGCGCTTGAGCTTTGAGTTCTCTTGCTCGAGATCTCGGAGCCTCCTGGCGTCCGAAACCTCCATTCCGCCGTACTTCTTCTTCCAGACGTAGATCGTCTGCTGATGAATCCCGAGCTCCCGTCCCAGCTCCTTAGGGCTTTCGCCCGAGTCCAGGCGCTTGAGGGTCTGGATGATCTGCTCTTCTGAAAATCGCTTCTTCATAGGTCACTCCTTCGGTCCCTTGGGACCAGTTTGACGCGGAGTGACTCAGGCTTCAAGCTTCACAGATTTCCGGGGGAACCGCGGAGGGGTGTATGAATATTTTCGGATTGAGTGTGATTCTTTCATTGGTTGGAATCTCAGTAGCTCAAGCAGGATTTGAGTGTGACTCCTACTACCACTACTATTCAACGGACTATAATGAGGACACGAAAGTCACTCTGCCCACGAAGGTTTCTGAAGACCGACGAGGATATTATGTCGAGTGTGATCCAAGCACTTTGATTTGTCCCGCGGCCACGCTTCGTAAAGAGGGATGGCGGGGTGACATCACACGGCCCGGTTTTGTACTCGAACTTTCCTATCGTGCTGCGGGCAAGGAATCGAGTCACACTCTTTCTGAGCTTTGGCTAGACCAACTTCCTGCGGTGGGGCAAACGTTTCAGCTGCGAGCCAACTTGATTGACACTGAGCTTGGGGGCTACAAGTACAACGACTCCAAAGGCAGGCGCATTGTTTGGGCGCTGCTCACTTGTAAAGTTACCTAATCATTCCTCAGGTGCCTTTATAACGTTACTCGCGGGCTATTAAGGCGGAAAATGCTAGCGCCACAGGATTGCGACCGTTTTAAGATATCTGTCTACAAGACATCGACCGTCCTGACACGTCAGATCAGGATCTATTCTAGGGACAAAACCAGGAGCCCTCTCCGGGTTGGGTGTAAGCGCGGTTTCATGAGGCTTCCGCCTATTCTTACAATGAAGACAGTTTTGTTTTGGTCTTTTCGAAATCATTCAGAAACGATTTCGACTTCTTAAATTCCTCGTAAATGAGGATCGCAATCGATCTGCCTACCTCAACATCGCTTCGGTGATGCATCCCTGACAAAATACGGTGGTCGCCAATCTGCTTCGCGCGTGCTTCTAATTGATCTTTCTTACCTGGAAAAAAATCACTCAATACCAATGAAAATAATTTTGAGAGAACGGCGTGACCGCTTGGATAAGCTCCCGTTACCTCTTTGGGAACGCAAGGATTGAGGCCCTTCACGTAAAGAAAGGGTGGGTATTGCGCTAACGACTTCGGTCTGATGCAGATGCTGGGTAACGTATGGCAGTGGACTGCCGATGTTTACGGGTTCAGCTATGCGAATGCATCTACTGATGGCAACGTAGCAGTTGCAGGTGATGCGGGCTCTTACCGCGTGGTGCGCGGCGGTGGCTGGGGCAGCTTTGCGCGGCATGTGCGCTCGGCTGGGCGTTTCTACACGCTTCCCGCTGATCGCTACGGCGATCTGGGCTTCCGCCTGGTGAGGACGCCTAAGTAATCCCTGTCCCTTTTACTCTTGTTCCCTTGACTGACTTTCTGGCCGTAGCCCTCAGTCATTTACCGGGTAGTCTTGGCGGCGTTCACAGGCTGGGAGGTCAGTTTACTTCGGTCTGAACCGCGCCCGACCCCTTTACAAACGGCTGTAGAAGCTGCTAGGCAGCGACAGCATGAAAAACTTAAAGACGATCAAGAGAGTGAAACTTTTGGGAGTGGGGTTCTTCTGTGCAGCGGTTAGCCTGATGGCTGCTACAGCTCAGGCATTTCTGCCGCAAGTGGGAGTTTACGGGCCCAATGGGGCCCGCAT
>JBKCVM010000133.1:0-5926 GCA_046317855.1 Oligoflexia bacterium | reverse complement strand
ACTCGGGCGTTACTCGGGCGTTACTCGGGCGTTACTCTTTTTTTGGAGCAGCAGCAGCCTGCCCCGGATTTCCACGATTGACTTGGTCGACTGCCCCCCGCCAACCCTCCAGTAAAGTTTCCAACAGCTTCTGCACCTGTTGCAACGGCTCTTTTTTGTTTTCTATGTTTGCTTTGATGAGCTGGTCGGTCATGAAGAAGTACAAGCGTTCAAGATCTTTGGCGATCTGCCCTCCGACTTCAAAATCGAGGGTGTTGTTGAGCTCATTAATGATGTCGTGAGCTTTCACAATCGCTTGGCCTTTTCCTGCGATATCGTTGCGATCCAGGCATTCTGACGCTTTTTTGACGTTCTTGACCGCAGTCTCATAGAGCATGATCAGAATCTGCCCCCGATTGGCGGTTTTGATTGCTGTCTGTTTGTATTGGTTTGCCCCGTAATTTCCTGCCATTGTTCATCTCCCCGGTTTTATCCTAAAAGCTGACTGACCATATTGCCACCACCCCCGCCCATCGTGGCAGACAGATACTGTTGCTGACGCTGCAAGTTAGACATGGTCCCCTGAAGGCGCGAAAAAGTATCCGTGATGGATTGGATCTTTCGATCGATTTGGCGGCTTCGCATATCGATTTGATTGTCGATTTCTTTGATGCGCTGCCGCATGCCTTGTTCTCGAGTTGCAAGGAGCCCAGAGCCCCCACGAGTATATCCTTCAAGAAATTTCTTGAGGGAGGCGCCAAAGCCGCCTTCGCCGGTGATCGCCTGAGCTACGCCTTCAAAGTCGCGTTCCAGCGCCTTCGTGAACTTTTCTTCTTTGAAGGCAAGAAGACCTGTTTTTTCAAACTCCACTCCAAGCTCGTTCAGTCGGTAGCTGGTTCGGTACTCTCCGTCTTCATCGAAAACGAGCATGGGTTCATGGACCATGTTTCGAAGCTGAAATTCGATGTTCTGAAGAGAGGTGTCGCCTGCAAAGGTGGTGCGCGTGTCTGAATTCTGGTCGATTTGGTTTTGCTTGTTGATGAAGTCGAGAATTTTATTTGTCTCTTCGACTAGAGTTTTTACCTTTCCAGCCACTTTGGCGTAATCCTCTGTGATCTTGAGCGTGAAAGGCTTATCTGGCATCGCACCCTTGAGCTCGAGACTGACGCCAGAGAGAAAGTCTGGAATATTGTTGCCATTACTCTCGATGGCAAACCCGTCGATGTAGAGCAGAGCATTTTGCGATTCGTGAAAGTCCTCGGTGTAGAAGGGTTCAGCCCCGTCGACAAAGTAAAAGGCCGGAAATTCAACCCCTTCGTCTGCTCCGTCCTTCTTTGCGGAGATCAGGAGCTTCCAAGGTTTCTCTGGGTCGGTGTCATCTTTGATGACGGACGCTCGGACGGGCGCCTCTTCTTGCCGGTTCAAGAGATTGGCAACTTTGCGCAAACTTGAGTTGCGCTCGTCGATGAAGATTTGATGAGTGTCTCCGCCTACCGTTTTGAGTGTGAGGTAGCCCACTCCGAGGACCAGTTCTTCTGGGTCAGAAAAACCGTTTGAGATGATTGAGCTGCGCTCTGCAAGTTCGTTCACTTGCAGTTTGTAGGTGCCTGGTTCTGCACGCTCTTTGTCCAAGCTGATGTTGATCAAGTCTTTTCCGTCGCCCAGATCAACTTTGAGTTCACGAAATTTTCTAAAGTTAGTGAAGTCGTTGAGAATCTTGTTGAGTCCGCCAAACTTGGATTTGAAATCCTGAAAAAGCTTCATCTTGGATTCTTCTTGAGCCTTGCGCGCCTCCATGCCTTTCAGAGGTTGTTTCTCAACCTCGATGAGCTGTTGGACAGCTTGCTTGAATTGTCCTCCCCCTACGGGGTCAAAGCGCAAACCCACGCTTCAATTATTGCTTCCGCCCCAGGCGGCATCAATCGGCAGCTCTTGCCGGGCGCTCACGGTTGGCTTCGACCACTTGCTCATCGCGGATGGTCAGGACTTTGAGATCACGGGTCCAAAATCCGTCTTGCACTGTGATTTTTCCAGTGACTGCGGGGGTGTCACGAATTTGTCGAATCCGGGCTGCCACGCGATTGCGATCGACCCCGGTGGGTGTGGCTTCTTGTGAGAGGACTTTCTCGATCAAGGTGCCCACGTCAAAGGCGACGGCCTCAAGACTGCCGGCCTCTTGGCCAAAGTCAGTTCTAAATCGATCGGCAAACTTTCGTGTGAGCGGGGATTGAGAGAGTGCAAAGTAAGAGTCTACAAAAAATGCCCCTTCAGCTGACTTTTGCGCTCTTTGAGTCAACTCAGGAGAATTCCAGGATGAAATGCCGAGAAACTTTACACCGTCGATGTCTCGATAAGTGAAAGTGGGTAAGGCTAAGCCCACAGCCTTAGGTTCATCCGGAATAAAAACTGCTTCGAATGAAACGATCGGGGGGAGGGCAAAAAACTTCTCCGTTCTACGAGTTCTTTTCTTGATTTGGTTGGCTTCGCGTTCTTTGGCAAGCTCCGCAAGTTCGCGGCGCCGAGCCTCCGAGTAGTATGTTCCCGCAAGACGGTCCATGCTCTCTCTAAAATCCGTCTCGCCGGGAGAGTAGTTTTCGTACGCAGTGATTGATCCGCCCAAGGTCTCAACCGCAGTCCAGAATTCTTGAGAAAACTCTTCGCCAAAACGATCTCTTGGGGCGAGTATCGCAAAACGCTTCAAGCCCAGCCCCTGAATGGCATGCCTTGCGATCTCCGTGGCTTGGAGCCGTGGAGTGACGGCCCCTTGTGACGAAAAAGAACCAAACGATCCAGCTTGCTGTGCCAATGAGACCAGCGGAAGCCCATAATGCTCTGCTCTTGAAATCACAAGGTCCGCACCCTTGCTGAGGACTGGACCAATCACAGCTGCAACGCGATGCTTTTGGTGTAACCTTTCGAGGGCCGAGAGCGCTTCTTCTGCGTCGTCACCACTATCTTCAATGATCAATCGGATTCGCGATGCTGCAGCGCCATTTTCAAAAATTCCCAGAGCAAGAGAAACGCTTTGAATCACTCGCTGACCCACCCGTGAATACTTGCCGGTCTGAGGCACCAGGAGCCCCAGAGAAAGCTCTGCGGTCTCACCATTCTCCTTTTTTAGCCTCAGGAGGTCACTGATTTCACGCGCCTTGGGGCTCAAGGGGTATTCGCTGAGAAAGGCCTTTGCGTGAGCATGGGCATCGGAGATGCGGTTTTCTTCGATTTCTTTTCGAATCCAATAAAATTTTGCAGTTGCGGCAAGTGAGGTTTTTTCTGCTGCTCCTGAAATTTGTTCAAGAGTAGAGCGGTCCCGCACGCGAGAAAGGAGGGCGCTGAAGTTACTCTCGATTGGAACGCGAGAAAGCTCAGGCGAAGATTCCATTTTTGCGAGAGCGATCCATTCTGCTGCAGCTTCGATTGCATTGCCGAGAAGTTCGTGCGCTCGGGCTCGGACTTGGTAAAACTTAATTCTGTTGGGCGGATCGTAAGACTCAGGCTCAATTCCAGCGAGCTCGTTGATTGCAACCTGTGCGGCGCCGGATTCGAGGAGCGCTGCAGCTAGGTTGTAACGGACGTAATTGCGCCAGTGACGATCTCCAGCCAAAGCGTCTGGAGCGCGCTCGACTGCTAAACGAAAAACCGATGCCGCTTCTTCAGCATTCCCAGCCAGCAGTAGAGCCAGTCCTTTCAGGTTCAGAGCCTCTGGAAGTCGGGAACTTCGAGGAAAACGTATTTCAAATGCTTGGGCTTTTTGGGTGACTTCTAAATACGATCCCCTCTGATAGAGGAGCTGAATTTCTGCAAGAGCAGCGCGTTCTTGCTGGCTGATGGGTGTCGAGTTGAGGATCGGTGCTGTGCGGTAGGTGGGTTGTGGCGCAGAAGCACGAGATGAGCGCTCGACGTTCGAGGAGGGTTTGGGCTGAGGGGAAGAGCAGCTAGTGGATGTCAGTAACGCGATCGCCGAGCCTGCTAGCGACCTCATCACTGCCCACCTGCAGAATTGCCGATTGGGGGCCATGACTCTGATTTCGCCTCAACTTGGAGGCTCAGCCAAAGAAATTCTTCACCTTTTCAAAAAACCGCTGATGGAGTGGGTGTGAAAAACCTGCACCGATTTCGTCAAACTTTCGGAGCAGGTCCTTTTGCTCAGAATTAAGCTTGGCTGGAGTTTCGATCATCACTCGCACGAGCTGGTCGCCACGCGGGCCTCGGCCTAAGCTAGCGATCCCCTTGCCTTTGAGCCTAAAAGTCTTGTGAGACTGGGTGCCGGGCGGAATCCTCATCGTCACTTTGCCTTCAAGAGTGGGGACTTCGATCTCAGTGCCGAGCGCAGCTTGTGAAAAGGTGATCGGGATATCGCAGAGGACGTCTTGTTCATCACGAGAGAAAAAATCATGCGGTAGAATATTGACGGAGACGTAGAGGTCGCCGCTCATCGCGCCGCGCTCACCCACCTCGCCTTCACCGGTGAGCTTAAGCTTCTGACCCGAATCAATCCCAGCTGGAATCGTGATCGCAATCTGGGAGCGCTTCTTTTGTTTTCCAGTTCCTCGGCAGCTAGTGCAGGGGTCCGAGATGGTCTCGCCGCTTCCGGCGCAGCGCGGACAGGGCTGAGTGATGGCAAAAAATCCTTGCTGAAAAGCCACCTCACCCCGACCACCGCACTGCTGACAGGCGGCGGGCTTGGTTCCGGGTTTTGCGCCTGAGCCCGAGCAAGGCTCGCAAGCAGCACTGCGCTGGAGAGTGATGACCTTTTCGCATCCAAATGCTGCTTCTTCGAAAGTAATATCCACTTGAGTGCGGACGTCTGCTCCTGGTCGTCCACCGCGTCTGCGTCCGCGCCCCCGGCTGCCGCCACCCATGGTCTGGCCAAAAATGTCGCCAAAGATATCACCAAAGATGTCCTGAAAACCTCCCGCACCCGCAAACCCTTCAAAGCCACCAAACCCTCCGCCGCCCGCCGCTCCCGCGTTAGCAGCGTGTCCAAACTGGTCGTACGCTTGCTTCTTCTTGGGGTCTGAAAGGACTTCGTAGGCTTCGGAGAGCTCCTTGAACTTCTCTTCGGCCGCCTTGTCACCGGGGTTCTTGTCCGGATGAAACTGGATGGCCAGCTTGCGGTAAGCCTTCTTGAGGTCTTCAGGCGACACCTCCCGCGAGACGCCCAGTACTTCGTAATAATCGCGTTTGGATGCCATAGTGATTTTGACTCAGGTCATCGCATCAGACTTCTTTAAAGTCAGCATCGATGACGTCGTCTTTTTTACCGTCTGGTTTACCATCTGGTTTACCACCTGACTTTTCGTCGGCGTGGCTGCCACCGCTGGCCTGCGCGCCGGGTCCTGCGCTGCCTGCGGCTCCAGCCTGTTTGTACATCTGCTCAGCCATCTTGTTCGAAGCGGCTGTGAGCTCCTCGGTCGCCTTCTTGAGTGTCTCAAGATCCTGGCTTTCAAGGTGTTTCTTGGCCTCGACCAGCGCGGCTTCGACCTTGGTTTTCTCGGTGGCATCCACCTTATCGGCGTGCTCCTTGAGGGTCTTCTCGATCGAATAAATCAAGCCATCGAGCGTGTTGCGGGCGTTGACGAGCTCTTTGCGCTTTTCGTCCTCTGCTTTGTGCTCTTCGGCCTCGCGCTGCATCCTCTTGATTTCCTCTTCGGACAAGCCACCCGAGGCGGTGATCTTGATCGACTGCTCCTTGCCAGTGCCGAGGTCCTTAGCCCCCACATGCACGATGCCGTTTGCGTCGATATCAAAAGTCACTTCGATCTGGGGCACTCCGCGCGGAGCGGGAGGAATGCCCACCAGATCAAAGCGTCCGAGCGACTTATTGTGCTCGGCAAATTCACGTTCGCCCTGCAGTACGTGGATCGTCACAGCTGATTGGCTGTCGGCTGCAGTAGAAAATACTTGTGACTTCTTGGATGGAATCGTCGTGTTCTTTTCGATCAAC
>JBKCVM010000132.1:0-4986 GCA_046317855.1 Oligoflexia bacterium | reverse complement strand
CGCCTGGGCTCAGGGCGCTCTACTCAGTGTTTTCAAAGTGGGCTCACGTCGTTGTGGTGGCTCCTCTTGAAGAGCGCAGCACTACGGGGCACTCACTCACGCTGCATAAGCCTTTACGAATGGTGCCGATCTCTCCCGGGTTCTACGGAGTGAGCGGATCTCCCGCAGATTGCGTTTACTTGGGGAGTCGGATGGCGTTTGGAGGACTCCCTGATCTCGTGGTCTCTGGAATCAACCGGGGAGCTAATCTCGGGCAAGATGTTTATTACTCTGGCACGGTATCCGCAGCGCGTGAGGCTTGTATTTTGGGCGTTCCCGCACTCGCAGTGAGTTTGGATGTGAATTTTAAGAAAGCGCCGCCAGAGGAGCGACTGCATTATGGCTCTGCTGCGAGAGTGGCTCTAGAGGTGGCTCGCTCCGTTCCAGAGCTTCAACTTCCGCGGCACACTCTTTTGAACCTCAATGTTCCAGATCTGGCGTTGAACCGGATCCGCGGCATTCAGTGCGCAAGGCAGGGCTTTCGATTCTATTCGGGCGGAATTCTTCAGCGAAAAGATCACCGGGGTAAAGATTACTACTGGGTGGGGGGCAGCTATCGTGGGTACCGAAGGGAGCCGGGCTCGGACTGTGATGCAGTTGGGCAAGGATTTGCTGCGCTCACGCCCTTAAAGCTCGATTCAACAGATTACAGTTTTCTTGCAGATCTGCAGTCGATCGGTCTGTCTAAGCTTGCGCGGGGTTTGGGCTGATGAGGCGCGGTGTGACCGCAGTTTTATCTCGATGGCTGTGTTTGGGGCTGTGTTTGGGGCTGTGTTTGGGGCTTTCATCCTGCGCCACTCTGCGCCCCTATCATAAAAGTACCAACCGCGAAGGACCACGACGTGATCCTGGGGGGGATCGGAGCTGGCTTAAGCGGCGTGAGCCTCGCATCACTGAAGTGTCCAGAGATCCTCAAACTCAGAACTTCGAAAAAGTCCGGCTCGAGCGTTGGAAGCGAGTGGCTCGACAGATTCAACTCAGCTGGCCACTCAAGCAGCCACTCGTGACTTCTCACTTTGGAAGTCGCTCGGGCGAGCCTCATGACGGCGTGGACTTTAGGGCTCGGGTCGGAACTCCAGTGTTTGCCTCGCACGACGGTCGAGTGCTTTATGCTGGGAGCGGGCTTTCGGGCTACGGCACACTCGTTGTGATTCGACATCCCAGTGGCATTGCGACGGTCTATGCCCATAACTCGCGACTCAAGGTGGCCCGTGGACAATGGGTCCGCCGAGGGCAGTGGATTGCCAACTCAGGGGTGAGTGGCCGCGCCAGTGGGCCTCACTTGCACTTTGAAGTACGGGCGGGCTCTCGGCCTCTCAATCCGCTTGAACTGATTCAAAAGAGCAATCGACAGACTTCGCGCGGCAGTCCTACACTTGCAGCCTTAGAGTGACCTGGAGTAGGGTCGCCTACACGGGGTCCCATAGTTAAATGGATATAACAGCCCTTTCCTAAAGGGCCGTTCCAGGTTCGATTCCTGGTGGGACCACCATACCCACATTCAGGTGATTCTTCTGGCTTGAACTCAGTGTTCCATTCTCAGGCCGATGGCCAGCGTCCGACCTGAGAGGGTGAGGTCTGCGTTTGAAGCCTGGCGATCAAAAAGTTCTACGCTCAAGTAGGTCCGCGTGACGCCCAGTGAGTTGTAGAGTTCGGCGGCGGCTCCTGGGTCGGCAGCACTTAAAAAGAATCGGAGTCCATAAAAAATTCCGGGATTGGCCAGGGTTCCTTGCGCGCCAGAGTTCAGTTCATAATAAACCTGATCGAGCGAGTATCCGGCCACCGGCACGACCCATTGATTAGTAAACCACTTGGCCTGATAGGCCAGGCGACCTCCGTAGCCCAGGAGGCGTTTTGCCGCTGAAGCCGAGTGGTAGCGAACGTGAACCCCGCCCGACAAAACGCCCAGCGCCTGAACCCATGGAGGCTGGTACTCAATTGCGAGCTCGCCCGAACGCGATGAGGTGAGTGACGAGTTTCCAGCTCTTGCCTCTGAACCCAGTGCTTGTGTCCAACTTCCAGAAAACTGAAATGCCCATGTGGGGCGCTTTTGCAGGTAATACGGAATCGAGTGGTCAATCCCTGACCTTTTCTGGGGTGACTGACCGGTTGCGTCATCTGCTGAGGCCATCAAAACTGAGGCGCTCAGAAAGAGAGCGTAAGCCATAGGTAATGGCTGGCAGATTTTCTGGCCGATGGGCTTTCTTGAAACCGATGGGGTCTGCATGGATCTTTAGAATGCCCGACACATTCAGGCAGAACAACTGAGAACGTTACTCGAAATGAAAAGAACCTTGCAGAATCAGGAGGTTGTCTTTACCGTTGTACCAGGAGCTGCAAAAATGACTAAGGCTGACTTGATCAACGTCATCGCTGAAAAGGCCCATCTCCAGCACAAGCAAGCTGAGGTGGTCGTCAATATGGTGTTCGATATGATGGCCGACGCGCTGAAGCGCGATGACCGGATTGAGATTCGGGGTTTTGGGTCCTTCGTGAACCGCAGTTACGAAAGCTACCAAGGACGTAATCCAAAAACGGGCCAAGTCGTCAACGTTCCGCCCAAGCGAGTTCCTTTTTTTAAGGTCGGAAAAGAGCTCAAAGAAAAAGTCGATTACCAAAAATAAAGGCCAACGAGCACTGCCCCAATCAAGAATCGGTATCCAATCCAGGTCCCAAAGCCTCTTTTTCTGATTTGCTCAGTCAAGATTTTCAAGCCTAAGAACGTCGCTCCGCAAGAGACCCCAACTGCGATCAACCACTGAAGCCAAGTGGTTCCCCCAAAAGGATTTGTCCCTCGCCAGTCCACCAGAGACAGGGCCTGTCCAGCTTCAAACCCAATCACTGGCAAGCAAAAAAGAGGGACGAGCTTGGTGGCAGCTTCAAGATGGTAATTTCTCAGCAGAGCAAGACTGATCATGGCGAGGGTCCCATCTAGTCCTGGCACTGCGCCTAAGCAAAAGAATGCGCCAAAAAGTGCAGAGTCTAAAATCTGAAGGTCAAAGAGGCCTCTGGTTTTCTTGCTCCAGCGCTCACTCAGGACCAAAAGCAGAGCCCCGGCCATCATTCCCCCAGCAAGCAGCAGGGGTGTCTGTGAAGAGTGGGCATAAGAGTGGGAAGCAAAAAGTTGTTCGGGTGTCATTCCCATTTGATGCTTCAAGTACCAAAAAGCAGCCGCTGGAATGGCCGCAAAAAGCAGAAGAAAAAATGGAAAACGTTCGTCAAAGGTCATTGGCTTTTTTCGAGAAAAGAGCATCTGAAGAAAGGACGACAGGATGCTTGCCCAGTCGTGAATGAAGAAAAGAACTAAGGCAGCAAAAGAACCAACCGCAAAGCTTGCATGCCATTGAGGGTCTTCTACGGGCCAGCTCAGCAGTTCCTCTAGAATTCGGGAGTGAGCTTCCGCCCCCACCGGAAGAAATCGGGATAGTCCGTGAATGAGAGCAAGAACAATAGATTCAACAAGTGTCATGAGTTTGGCGCAGGTAGGGATTGGAGGTGACGGTGAGAATCGAACTCACAAAATACGGTTTTGCAAACCGTCCCGTTAGCCATTCCGGCACGTCACCCCGATGACAAACTGGGGTAGCAAGTGCTCGGATTGTTTGTCAACCTTTACGCATGGAGTTCTCCATGCAAAACCATTCCTGGGCGCTTCTTGAAGAGTCTCTGCGAAGACTTCGACTCGATTTGGTACAGTCTCGAGATGTGCAGAGTTCGCTCAAAGCGCTTGATGTGACAGAGCGTGCGCTATTGCTTTTTCCCGCTGAGAAAAGAATTCACGAGGCGATGAGTTTTTTTGATTTGCCAAGTGATTCCCGTCAGCCTGTTCAGTCTCGGGTTGAGGTTCCTCAAGATCTTGAACTTCCAAAAGTTTGGGAGTCCTTGCTCAAGGAGTTCATGGTGGAGTGCATTCGAAACTGGTGCGCTCACGCCATGGAGTCTCGCAATGATCGCAAATTCTACAACAAACCCGATATCCATGCCGTGGTGTGCAAGGCTTGGCTCACGCAGGCTTCAGTGATGGTCAGCTTTGAAGATGACGGTCCTGGACTGAGGTCTGAGCGCGTGCTGGCCCGCGCAGAAAAGCTTGGGTTGCTTTCACCAGTCCAAAAACAGCAGTGTGAAAAGGAGTTTCAAGAGGGCAATGTTGCCTCTGTTTATCAGCTCCTTTTTTGCGACGGGTTCAGTACTACTGAAATTTCAAATGAGGATTCCGGGCGTGGAATGGGTCTGTCTCGATTGGCAGGTGAGGCCAAGCGACTTGGCGCCAAGCTCAGTGCCGAGAAGTCTTCCAGGCTGGGGGGGCTCTGCTTTCGTCTTGAGCTCCCATGTCGAGTGATTGCTGCGCGCGTTTGGCCGGCCAAAGTTGCGAATCCATTTTCGGCTCCATTTTCGGTTCAGGGCTCAAATCAGATTTTGTCCAAGCAGCCGATGTTCACCTGTCAAAAACCGGCAGACTCTGGATTGCCCTCTGAGAGCAGCGGAGAGCACAAAGTTTTTTCGCTTCTTCCGGCGGAGAGCGCGGCTTGGGCACGTGAACAGTTTGGGGGAATAGCTGTGAGTTGGATCTGTCACGTTGCTGGGCTTGATCAGAGCGCTTCGGGGTTGAGTGCGGGTGGGCTTCTTCCTTTCTTTGGAGAATCCGGCTCAGGCGGGGTTCGGTCTTAGACCCCCGGTTTGTTGGGACCCCAAATGATTTTATGAAGCTGGACTTGCAAGCGGACTGGGAGTGAGTCTTTGAGAATCTGCTCTGCAAGCCATTGAAGGTCGATGCCTTCAAAATTGCCTGGTTGCTGAAGCGCTGGCTGAGCGGGAGAGAAAAGAACCGTCTGTGTCGGAAGTTTTCTCGACTTCACCAGTTCTCTTGCCCATTCGTAATCTGATTTTGAAGTGAGCACGAATTTGATTTCATCACTTGTCTTGAGGTGCCTTAGGTTTCTCTCAAAG
>JBKCVM010000131.1:0-14859 GCA_046317855.1 Oligoflexia bacterium | reverse complement strand
GGCTTGAGTACACGGTATATGCCAGTCCATGCTTCTCCCGGATTTCTTGAAAGAGCTGAGAGCTCATGCCCCCTCCCAGGTAAGTGCTCAACAAGTATGCGGCCACCCGGTCATGACTCTGCTGCTTGGGACCCTGAACCCCCCAAATGACATGAACCTGCTCAGTCTGCTTGCGCACCCACCAAGTACCGCGCCTAAAAGCAGGTGTGCTTTGCGCCTGAGGGAGCTTGGCCGGCGGAGGCTTTCGTCCTGGCCAGAACCCCCGCCCTACCTTCGAAAGGTTGCGTTTGAGCTCAGCATGAGAAACATCGCCCGCAACAGCAAAAACCACCTGATCTGGGCGATAGTGTTTTCTAAAAAACTTCAGAACATCGGCACGCTTGAGTTTTCGAATTCGATTGAGCGAGCCCAAAATCGATTTTCCCAGACCCGATCTTCCATAGATGTTCTCGAGGTAAAGATCATGAGCGATTTCTTCAGGACTCTCCTCGACCATTGCGATTTCTTGCAAAATCACTTTGCGCTCGCGCTCCAACTCTGCAGGCTCAAAAACTGAATTAAGAAGAATGTCCGAAAGAATATCCAGCCCCAGCTCAAAATCTCGGGCAAGCAAGTTCAAATGAAAACAAGTGTACTCCCGGGTAGTAAATGCGTTGAATTCCCCGCCGGCACGATCCACTTCGCGAGCGATTCCAAGCGCCGTTCGACTTTCAGTCCCTTTAAAGAGCATGTGCTCCAAAAAGTGGGAGAGCCCCGCCTCTCTAGAGCTTTCGTTCCGAGTTCCGACGCGCACCCAGATTCCTATGGACAGGCCCCGAAAGCCCGACACCCGCTCAGTCACGAGTGTGAGACCGTTTGAAAATGTACTTCGCTGAATGCCCATGTGGGTTTGAAGTCCTTCTGTGCTAGTGTAGCACCATGCCGCGCAAGGCAAAAAAGGCGCCCCGCGCCACATCCAAAGCCCTGACACCCCAAGTGGTTGGCAAAGTCGCCGGCCCCTTCCATTCGGATGTCGTGACTTCGGATGTCGTAAACTCTGACGATGACGACTCCGAAGTCATAGAGATTCTGGAGCCAGAGCCCGGAGAATCCGGAGAGCCCGAGAACTTACCGGCCCTGCCTGAAACCCAGATTGCCACTTCGCTCTCCGACCCTCTGCGCCGCTATCTCGAAGAAACTCGGCGCTATCCGCTGCTTAGCCCTGAAGAAGAAAGACAGCTTGCTCTCAAGATGCGCGACCAAGGCGACATGAACGCAGCGCGTGCGCTTGTGCAGGCCAATCTGCGCCTGGTCGTCAAGATCGCCATGGAATACCAAAGCATCTACACCAACCTTCTTGACTTGGTGCAGGAGGGAAATATTGGCCTCATGAAGGCGGTCTCAAAATTTGATCCTTCGCGTAATGCGCGTCTCGGCTATTACGCCAGCTGGTGGATTCGGTCGTACATCCTCAAGTACCTTCTGGATAACTTTCGCCTAGTAAAAATTGGCACCACGCAGGCCCAAAAAAAACTTTTTTACCACCTGATGCGCGAAAAACAGCGCCTTGAGGCCCAGGGCCTTTTTGCCGGCCCCAAGCTCCTAGCTGAAAAGCTCGATGTTCGCGAAAAGGATGTCGTCGAGATGGAGCAACGCCTCTCGGGCGGAGGGGCGGAGCTTTCGATAGACCAGCCTCTGAGCGCGGGCTCAGAAGACTCCCCCCGGCGCTCACTCAAGGACCTCTTGGCTGACCCCAGCCTTTCTAGAGACGAAGTACTGGCCGAAGAAGAGTGGCTTGGCATTTTAAAAAAGAAGCTCCCCGCTTTTCGTAAGTCTTTGAATCCAAAGGAAATCAGGCTGCTCGAAGACCGCCTTCTCGCCGAAGAACCCAAGACTCTTCAGGAAATCGCCGACCGTTATGGCTTAACCCGAGAACGTGCCCGGCAGATCGAAGCCAAGCTGATCGAGAAGCTCAGGGAGTTTCTCAAGGAATACCTGACCTAAGACCAGATCTCGACTCTTTACGCTGGACCCGGAGCGTGTTACCCCCACCCCAACAAAATAAAAGAGAAAAGAAAGAGAAACTCATGTCCGTATCGACTGAAACCAAGATCAAAAAGCAGGCAATCATCAAGAAGTTCGGTGCTTCAGCAACGAACACTGGATCCCCCGAGGTCCAAGTCGCCCTGCTCACCACCCGCATCAACGAACTCAACCAACACTTTGCAAAGTTTTCTAAGGACCACCACTCGCGTCGTGGCCTACTCAAGCTCGTCGGCCAACGTCGCCGCCTGCTCAACTACCTCAAGGGCTCAGACAGCAAGCGTTACAATCAGCTGATCCAGACCCTCGAACTGCGCAAATAATTCGCTTCTCATTCATTCCGAGACCGGCTCCGTCCTGTAAGTGTGTCTTGAACGGGACCAGTCCATTCACACGGGACCCCTTTCGGGGTCCGGAAAGGCTAACGCCATGTCATTCAATATCCATACTGCTTCCTGCGAAATGGGCGGGAAAACCCTCACCATTGAAACCGGCAAGATGGCCAAACAGGCCGACGGCTCTGTGCTCGTTTCTTACGGAGAAACCCGGGTGCTCGTCACTGTCTGTGCAGCCAAGGAACCCAAACCCGGCCAGAGTTTCTTTCCACTCACGGTTGAATTTGCCGAGCGCTGGTACGCAGCCGGCAAGATCCCAGGCTCCTTTCACAAGCGCGAAGGCCGCCCCACGATGGAAGGCACGCTGTCTGCGCGCCTGATCGACCGTCCGATTCGCCCGCTCTTCCCTGAAGGCTTCCTCTGCGACACGCAGGTCGTTGCAACCGTTCTTTCGGTCGACCCTGAGGCTGACGTCGATGTCGCCGCCTCGGTCGGCGCTTCTGCCGCTCTGGCAATCTCCGACATTCCGTTCAACGGCCCAACAGCAGCATGCCGCATGGGCAGAATCGGCGGACAATTCGTTGTGAATCCGACCTGGAAGCAGATCGACTCTGGCGAAACCGATATGGAAATCATGATCGCAGGCACCAAGAACGCCATTATGATGGTTGAAGGCGGCGCTCGTGAGGTTCCTGAATCTCAGTGTCTCGAGGCCATTGTTCGAGGCCACACGGAGATCAAGAAAGTATGCGCAGTGATTGAAGAACTCGCTAAGAAGTGCGGCAAGCCTAAGCGCGAGTTTAAGCCCGCAGCTATCGACTCCTCCATCAAGACTCAGGTTGAAAAGCTCGCAACAGAAGGACTCAAAAAGGCACTTCGGACGCGAGAAAAACATGTCCGTTACGATCTAGTCGACGAGACCAAAAAGAAGACCGTCGAAACAATCGTGACTGCTGAACTGAAGGCCAAGGATGCCGCCGCCGCTGCAAAACTTGAAGCCGATGTCAAAACGACTTTCGAGCTCCTTCAATACAACCTGATGCGTGAAATGATCCTATCGGACAAGGTGCGCATTGATGGCCGCGATACCAAAACCATCCGCCCAATCACCGTCGAGGCAGGCCTTCTCCCCCGTGCGCACGGTTCCTCGCTATTCACCCGCGGTGAAACGCAGGTCATGGCTGCAGTGACGCTCGGAACATCGGATGACGAGCAGATCGTGGACACCATGTTTCAAAACACCATGCGCAAATTCATGCTGCACTACAACTTTCCGCCCTACTCGGTCGGTGAGACAGGCCGCATGGGTGGCCAGAGCCGTCGTGAAATTGGCCACGGCGCCCTTGCTGAAAGATCGATCAAAGCAATGATGCCTGCATACGAGAGTTTCCCATATACGGTCCGCATCGTATGCGAGACGCTTGAATCCAACGGATCTTCGTCGATGGGCTCAGTTTGCTCCGCGTCCATGGCACTCATGGATGCAGGTATTCCATACCCTAAGCCTGTTGCAGGCATCGCCATGGGCCTCATCAAGGAAGGCTCCCGCGTTGCGGTGCTGTCTGACATCCTTGGGGACGAAGACCACTTGGGCGACATGGACTTCAAGGTGGCCGGAACCAAGGACGGAGTCACCGGAATCCAGATGGACATCAAGATCGAGGGCGTTGACGAAGCCATCATGAAGACTGCTCTTGCGCAGGCTCATGAAGGCCGACTCCACATCCTGGGCCAGATGGCTAAGGCCATCGAAGCACCGCGCACGGACATGAGCAAGTTTGCTCCGCGCATCACGACAATCACCGTTCCGGTCGACAAGATCCGCGAAGTCATTGGCTCTGGCGGCAAAGTCATTCGCGATATTGTTGCGCAGACGGGCTGCAAGATCGACATCGATGACAGCGGCAAGGTCAACATTGCCTCAAATGATGGCGTTGCTGCGCAAAAGGCGATCGACATCATTCGTGGAATTGTCCAAACGGTCGAAGTGGGCAAGATCTACAAAGGTCTCGTTAAGAAGGTCGTTGAGTTTGGCGCCTTCGTGGGCGTGCTCCCCCACCAGGACGGCCTACTGCACGTCTCCGAAATTGCTCATGAGCGAGTAAACAAGGTGGAAGACTATCTCAAAGAAGGTGATGAAGTCGAAGTGAAGGTCATCGAAGTCGACAAGGCCGGCAAGGTCCGCTTGTCTCGCAAAGTCCTTCTACCTATGCCAGAGGGCTTCGTACCTCCTCCGCCTCGTGAGCCTCGCGGAGACCGCGGGGGTGAGCGCGGCGGCCGTGGAGGCCGGGGTAGCGATCGGGGCGATCGCGGTGGAAACCGTCCCAGACACTAGATAAATACAGACTTATTTAGTCTTATATTTTAAAACAAACCCCTTTTGAAACACCTTAAAATCATGTTTCAAAAGGGGTTTTTTATTGATTGTCAAAGTCATGTAAAGCTCGTATAACGCGCCGCAACTGGAATGGTCCAGACGACCTAAAGAAAGGCCATGACTCCCCCTATGAAGATCCTGAACCCCAAAACCTTCAACTCTAAAGTCATTTTTAGTCTTCTCTGCGCCACTGGCACGGTGTCAATGAGTCCCTTTGCTTTAGCGCAAAGCACGGGGGTTAAAAGCTTGAGCTCTAACTCGGGCTCCACTCGCGCAGAAGCGTCAAAAACTCCTCGTGAAGTAAGCCAAAAGGCCGGCCTTACTAAGGCCGTAACCCTGGGCACGACTCGCAAAACTCCGAACTTCGACCCAAAAGGCCCTGCTCAAGGCGCTGGAACCTCGGTCGTTACCCAGAATAGACCTCAATGGGCTGAGAAACTCAGCCTGTTCTACATCGCAGACATGTTCGGCCCTGCTGTCGGTAGAGTTTCTAGTTATCAGACAAACTCGAATACTGGCGCCATTGACAGAAGAACCCCCATCAACGCTTTGAACATCTTTGGCGTGGGCTACCGCATCTCTCCTCTGTCCCGTATCTCGGTCAACCAATCCATGACGTACGTTCCAGTGGGCAATGACTCTGTGACACTGGGAGACACCATGCTCGCAGTCAACAGAACGCTCGTCCAAAATGGACGACTCACGCTGACCGGTGAGCTGCGTGAATACCTCCCCACATCAAACGGCGCTCAAAACGATAACACTATCCTACGCACACGCGCAGTGATGGTGGGTCAGTATGCTCCCAAAGACAGTCGCTGGAGCTTTGCCACGACCGGCTACGCTCAGCACTGGCTCTACGGCAGCGAAGCCGACACTGGACAGAGTCGTCTCAAACTCATGCTTGAGCCGGCCGTCAACTATCGCATTGGAGCCAACCTTTCGGCGGGCCTCTATTACAATATGTATGCGCTCAATAGCTACAATACGTCCGTGTTTAACTTTACTCCATCTACGGAACTGCATCCCAACATGAGTTGGGACGTGAATTCGAGACTCAACTTGACCCCTTACCTGACCATCCCAACGGGTAACCGCGTTGCTCTCGATACAACGACCTTTAACTTGCAATTGTCACTTCAGATGCTCTGATCTGGGCATCAGACGCTAGAAAGCAACGAAAAAGCTGAGGGCTCGGATCCAAAAGGATCCGGGCCCTTTTTCTTTTGGCAGGGCATTTGCTCTGTGCCTTGCTTCATGAGCTATCGAATCCACTTAAAGGCCCTCAGCATTCTGCCCACATTCCTTGCTCTGCCACTCTTGGCCATGGCCTCGGTTCAGAATTCAATCTTGAGTGCTGAAAATGATCCGCGACGCGGAGAGCAAGAGCTTCGCTATCTAGGTGTTCTTTTTGGACCCAGAATTGACGAATGGAGCTCCACCCAGGCAGACGGGCAGACCCCTATTTCGGTCAGAAATTTTTTGACCTGGAACTATCGGCTCAATGACGGATGGCGTTTTGGAGTCACCGGATCCTGGAGCTGGAGGCCAGTTCAGGGTCAAGATCTGGCGTTACGCGACCCTTTTCTCAAGCTTGCCAAACCCAACCTCATCCGCTCAGGAGAGCTGGGCTGGTACTCTGACATCCGGCTCCACATGCCCATTACTTCACGTTCCAGAAACCGAGACTTATGGTGGGGATTGCAGAGCTTCAATAGCCTCGAGTGGACAGGCACCTGGGGTGCCGCAGGGATCTATGCATCTGCAAGATACAATCAGTATGGCGCGCAGGGCACTGGAGATGAGTGGGAGTTCTATGTCGCACCCCATCTTGAATGGCAGGCCACCGAAAAGCTCACTTTTGGCACTCTTCTAGAGTGGGGCGGCGGAATGCCTTTTTTGCGCGAAACTGACATTGTCTTTTCAGACGGCATTAGCCTGCAGCCTGGATTTAACTGGGAAATCTCCTCGGGACTCAGCTGGGGACCTTATGTGTTGATTCCGCTCGTGAGTGACACACCCTCTTCTGGTTCAAGCACTGACTCAAACACAAGAACGACCGCACAGACTACAGTTGGAGCCACACTGAGTTGGAAAATTGACACCTGGAAGTAAGAGTTGTGACCCCACTCTCCTCCCCGTACACTTAAACAGAGGAGATTGCTTGGATGTCTCAGGAAGAGTTTCCAAACAAGTGGTACCTGGATCTCGAGGGAAAGCGGATGGGTCCGTTTTCTTCTGAGCAGATTCTCGGGCTACTTTCCGAAGGAGAAATTCCAGAAAATCTCATCGTGATACCAGCCAAGAGTGGCATTCAGCTCTCGATGACTGCGGCTGAGCTGCGCCACGCCTACTACCAAGAGAGCAGGATTCCGACCGCTACTCTTAACCCGGCTCCACAGGATCCTCCAGATGCCCCTCCGATTCTAGGCAGTGACTCCGAACACGACTTAGTGACCGCACGTAGGCTCTTCGATCTTTTTCAAAGTGCGCGAGAAAAAAGGGCAGCTCGTTTTTCCCCCACCGTCCCAGCCTCCCACACCCAAGCTCCCTCTTTCATGAATTCAGCTCGCCTGGCAGCTGCGTCAGTTGCAGCGTTTGCTTTGGTCGCAACAGGAGTCTGGAAGCTCACCGGAACCGAAGGAGGCCCCGAGCGCGATCTTGCTCAGACAGAAACACCTCCGACCGCTGCGGGAACAGCGACCAGTTCAACCCCCAGCCCTGGCTTGGCTTCCAGTGCACCCACTCCAAAACCAAAGCCGACTTTCAGAAATGGATGGAAGCCTGGAAAAACGATCGCAAAAGCAATCCCCCCTCCCAGGCTCGAGCGTCGCACTGACACCAGAGACGACGAAAGCCCTGATAGGCCAGAACAAAAAGACAGGCCCGATGAACGTGAGGCAAGGCGAGACACTCGTAGGGACCTCGATCGTCGAGAAGACGCTACTGAATCCCGAGAAGACGCCTCGGGATATGAAAATGGAGAAACCAAACAGCCTCCTCCCGGCGTAATGAACCAAATGGCTACAGATGCCGGGATTCTACAGCCCGTTCCTCCTGTTCCTCCCAATCCCTCGATGTCCCCCGAGGGCGTCCCTCTGGATTCTCAAGAGCAATCACAATAGCCGGGAGCTCCTATTGACTGCCTGGGCTGCAAAGCCTAGCTTCGGAACGTGTCCTCAAAAAAGCACCGTGGCAAATTCATTACCTTTGAAGGTACCGAGGGAGCCGGCAAGTCCACTCTGATCGCCGAGCTCAGAGCCCAGCTTGAGACACAAGGAATCAAAGCCGTTCCGACTCGCGAGCCGGGCGGAGTTGCAGTCGCTGAGAAAATCAGGGACATCATCCTTCACAACGAGATGTCCCCTTGGACCGAGCTTTTTTTGTACGAGGCGGCTCGAGCAGAGCACCTTGCTGAGGTCATCCTCCCAGCACTGGCACGTGGGGACTGGGTTCTGTGCGACCGCTTTACCGACTCCACGCTGGCTTACCAAGGTCATGCTCGCGGACTTCCGTGGAAAGCCATCTCGGTCCTCAATCAGATGGCCACAGGCGGACTCGAACCTGACCATGTCGTCTGGCTCGACATTGATCCGGCCCTGGGACTTTCTGTAGCAAGCGATCCCAATAAATTTGAAGCTGCAGGAGTGAAGTTTCAAAAGAAGGTTCGTGCAGGTTTTTTAAAAGCCATGAAACAGGATGCTCGGCGACGCCCCAAAAAATGGCTCCGCGTGGCGGCTCGCTCGGCCCTGCCGGCAGAAATGGCTGCGGTCGTGTTGCAGAAAATTCAAGCTAAGAAGACCCGAGGACGCTCGTGAGGCAAACCCGGCAGCTTTCCGCACAGCTCCCAAAGAGCCCAGTGCTCCCTCTTCCTTTAAGGGTGGTCACTCATCACCTGGAGACGCTTCTTCAATGGGTGCAAAGTTGGCACGCCCAGGACCGAGTACCCCCAGTACTACTCCTCACCGGCATCGAAGGTGTGGGAAAACGAAGCATGGCCTATCTGCTTGCTCAATGGCTGCTGTGCGAAAAAGGCGGATTCTTTAGGGCTGAATCGGCTTTGCTTGCTTCACAAGATGAGGGCCCAGAACTTTTTGAAGGCCTCTTTGGTGAAAGCTCTAGCGCTGCACCTTCCTCTGAGCCCGCCACCACGATCAAAGCAAAACCCCAGCTCTCGCTTCAGGGACCCTGCAACCAGTGCAAAGCTTGCCGCCGCGCCCTTCAAGCAAGTTGGGTAGAGTTCACTGAAGTGGGCACTTCAAGCCCGAGTACTGAATCTGATACCTCAGAGGACTCCTCTGCAGACTCTGACAAAAGCAGCAAGCTCAAGATCGAGTCTTTTAGAGACCTTAAAACCTCGGCAGGCTTTGCTGCTCAGGATGGGAGTTACCGCATCATTCTCATTAGAAATGCGGAGCGCATGACACCTCAAGCAGCCAACTCGCTACTCAAGCTACTCGAGGAACCACCCACTGGCTGGGTTTTCATCCTAACGGCAAGCGACCCTGGTCTGTTACTGCCGACATTGGTGTCCCGCTGTCAGCGCATCCGGCTGAAACCTTTTTCTGAATCTGAGCTGCGAGGAATTCTGACTGAACTAGGTGTCCAGTCCGATCGCCAAGCCCTCAGCATCGAACTAGCTCAAGGAAGCTGGAAAAAAGCGACCTCCCTTGCAGAGGACTCCACTTGGGAGAAACGCGAGGGCGTTTTGCGTTTTCTTGAAAACCCTCCTGAGCATTTAGGGCCCATCCTGGATTGGGCCTCTGCCGGAGCTGAAAGCATGGACCAACTCGTCACCTTACTTGAGCCTTGCATGCTTTCTTTACTCAAATGGTCATCTAGCGTTAAGCGCCTGGATGACCTGGCTTCTCTCGATCCACAACTTGTGAACCACGCTAAGTACGCAAGCTTTCATTTGAGAACGATTCAAGAAGCTCACTCTTTCTGGCTGAATCGGAGCGAACGACTGGCAAAGGCAAGGCGAGAAATCGAGCTTCCGCTGAACAAAAAGTTGCTTGCGCAAGAGATTCTCCTACCCTACCTCCTTTCGTGATTACCCAAAAAGGGTCTCCTACACGAACCGCGCTAAAACAAAACGAGATGAAACTTACGCAACCCTCTCTGCTCTCTGGAACGCTCCTAGCAGTCACACTGCTTTCTGGGACGCTGCTCCCGGGGTGCCAGTCCAAACGGGAGATGCGGGCTTCGATCGCAACTCAGGGCCATGCTGCCACGCGCGCTGCCCAGGCGATGCTCTCCAAGGGTGGCAATCTCTTTGACGCCGCGGTGGCAGCCTCTTTCGTGATCTCAGTCGAAAGACCTCATTCCACTGGAATCGGAGGAGGTGGGTTCTGGCTTTCATACCATTCTGCTTCGAAGCAGTGGTTGGCACTGGACTTCAGGGAGCGCGCTCCCCGCGCGATTAGGCTCCCTGCTGAGCTCGTTAAACAAAATCCAGGCGCTTTGCCAAAACTCCTTCAAGACACCGTGCTGGGAGGAGGAATTCCGGGACTGGTTGCAGGACTGGGCGAGGTCCATTCTCTCTACGGGAGCCTTTCGTGGGCCCAGGTCCTACAACCGGCAATCGAACTCGCAGAAAACGGATTCTCAGTCTATCCCGCTCTTGCAGCAGCGCTCCAAAACCGGCGCTCAGTCCTTGCCCAGAATCCGGATTCAGCGCAGATTTTTTTGAAGACCGACGGATCGCCTCTCAACTCTGGGGATCGTCTCATCCAGAAGGACCTAGGCCGCACCCTGCGAGAGATCGCCCGCGAGGGTCCTCAAGGTTTTTACAGCGGAAAGCTTTCCATCGAGTTGCTTCAAGCCCTGAAGCGATCAGGCTCAGCCATCAGCGCCCTCGATCTTGCGCAGTACCGCGCGATCAAAAGGGCCCCCATTCGGACACAGGTCATGGGCAGGACTTTGGTTCTCATGCCGCCACCGAGTTCTGGCGGAGTCCTCATCCCACAGATCTTAGGACTCCTTGAGCCGGATGCCGAGCGGCTCAAAACTGAGGGGCTCCACTCGGAGTGGGGCATTCATCGCACTGCCCAGGCCATGCAAGTGGCCTACGCGGACCGAGCACGCTACTTGGGAGATCCAGACTTCACAAAAGTCCCCACCTCTACTCTGATTTCAAAGGAGTATCTCTCACGTAGGCGCAACCAGTTCTTTGGCCAAAAAGCTCTTGCTGCAGCAGAAATCGGAGTTGACCCTCAAGTTCCAGTGGTCGACTCGTCCACGCAAGAATCCACCAACACGACCCACCTTTCGCTGATCGATGGCGAGGGCAACGCCATTGCCACCACGCAGTCGATCAACGGATGGATGGGAAGTGGGCAGGTGATCTCTGGCACAGGAATCCTACTCAATAATACGATGGACGACTTTAGCGTCGCCGCAGGCGTGAAGAATCTTTACGGCGCAGTGGGCGGCGCACCCAACCGACTCAAGCCCGGAAAAACCCCGCTTTCGAGCATGACGCCCACCGTGGTCGTGGCTCCGGAGCAGTCCGGTGACCGACCCGTGCTCGCCATCGGCGCTCCCGGAGGAACGCGCATCATCACCTGCATCACGCAGACCCTGCTCCAGCATTGGATCGGGGGCCTGAACCTTGCCAATTCGGTCAGCGCCCCGCGAATCCATCAGCAGTGGATTCCGGACGAAGTGATCATGGAAGATCCAGCCCCTCGGGGTGGATTTTCAAAGTCGCTTGAGGCATCACTCCGCGCCCGCGGGCACAAGCCCGTGCGGGGTGAAGTGCATTGCCGGGTGATGGCGGCTTCGCTCGACGAGGCTGTGGCGGATCCGAGGGATTTTGGGAGCGCGGTCGTTTTCACAAACTGACCCCCAGTCCATGGCAATGACCAAGCCAAGCAAGAAAAGGTGTCCAACACTCTGTACTGGCAGGTGCTGGACACCTTTCAAAACCGCTTGGATTTTCTCAGCTCAAATCACTTCTGTACGGGTGACTCCACGGCGCTTACGATATCTCCAAGCGAGATCGGGCTAAAGCAGGCCATGAGAAACTCAGACGACTGAGGGTGCCTCTTTGTTTCGGAAGTGTAGATATTTCCTTGCTCAATGGCCCGCTCGAGGTCAACCAAATAGCGGATTTGATCGTAAACCTTCTTGCTGACCTCAACCTCCTTATTCGTGAGGACGTAGGCATTGAACCTGGGGTGGATCACCAGATTTCCACGATTGAGCATGAATTCATTCTGATTCACCTTCGCTCGCTCGACGATCACTTTTTCCATGAAATTGAACGTCTTCCTTGAAGAAGGCGCGTAGTCAAATCCTGGAAAATACTCCGCATCCTCAGTCTTTTGTCCTTCGACGCGGACGCGATCCCACCAAAAATTGACTTTATCTCCAAACATATTCTTACTCGCCATGAGGTGCACTCTTTCGCCCAGGATCTTCTTGTCATTGGCCCTCGAAGATCCCTTGATTTCGAGCGAACGCACTCCTACGGCCCTAAGCTGCTCTTCAATCTGGCGCCTCTCTTCGGGAGACATATCCCGCAGGGTCTTGGCCAGCGACTGCAACTGTTGGGTCAGGCATTGATCTTTTTCCGAGCCGCGCTCGGGGCTGGCCAGAATGACGGGGATGTTGCCAAGAGATTTGGAAAGCTCTCGTGCAGTCGTTTGATCCTGGTCATCAGCACGGACCGAGCCCGATAGCGCCAGAGCGGCAAGAGCCCCGACCATGGTTTTTTTGAGAATGGCTTTTGAAATAGTCATTTTAGGTTTCCTCATTTGGTTATTTGGTTATTTGGTTATTTGGTTCGCGCGGAGTAATGCTGGTTCTGTACCAAGCGCTCTCACTCTGAAAAACATCAATCTATTCGCTGCCGCGAACCGGTTTTCTGCGCCCCCCGGTGTACAGCCGGAGATACACCTGTCAGAGGATTAGACACAGGCCCTAAAGTCGCCCCAAAGTCCTCAGCGCCGCACGACTCCGGTCGTTTTCTGAGCCATCTGTCCATACTATGGACAGCTTTAAAGCCTTTTATCCTTTAAAATCATCATGGCCTGCCCCTTGCTTCTTGAACCCTCATGGGATCCACAGAGACTCAGAGAGGCCAAAAGAAAAGCCTAAAAACTCTCCAATTGAGAGCACTTCTCGCAGGAGTGCTCATCACGCTCTCCGTGGGCAGCGTAGGCTGCGGGAACGGCTCTACCACGGGTGGAACTCCCGGACCGCGCCCCCTCCCATCACCCAGTCCGACCCCATTTCTGTCTCTGCTCGGCACCTATAGTTGCCCCCTCAAGCGGGACCCCCTGGCTGCAGGAAGCGTGATCCCGGCCGAAGAACCTGAAGCCGAACGGGACATTCAAGAATACTTTGTCACCCTCCGGACCGACGAACTGGTTTATGAGCTGGCCTACCAAGCCTGGCTCGGTAGGTTTAACTTCAACGATGCCTCTTCAGACTGGGTGAGAGTCCTCAACGAACAGGCCATGCCCCGCGCGCGTGAAGAGTACGCAGCCCTTAAAGAGCGCTTCAATGAAATGGGCGTCTCTGCGTTTGCCCTCCGCACAGCAATGATTGAGCTCCTCAATGAAAAGGACGCCAACGGCAACCGAACCGCGCCGAGGGATGTGCGCTCCCAGTTCTTGAAGGCTGCGGTTTTTTGCGGGCTTTGGTGAGGAGATCCCGGCTCACTTCACCGCGAGTGTGCCGGTCCGGTTGAACTAGACAGGCCCTCACTTCAGATTGACGATCCCAAGATCGCTGGCAAGCGAGTCTTTCATGCACGAGTCGCCTGGCTCGAGCAGCGGGATCAGCGCGAGGCCGTACAGCGGATACGTGTATGCAGGCGAGGATGTGTACATCGTCTTCTTGTAGTTTGGGCCGCCGGGTAGGAGCCCCAGCGTTCCGTCCGAATTCATGAGTTTGGGAAGCCCGCTTCGGAGTTCTTTCTTTACAACTCGGAGGCGAGCAAGCTCGTCAGGTTCAAGGGCGCCTTCTTGCTCCAGAATTTTGATTGCAGACGTGACGTACGGCAGTGAGCTGTAAAAATAGTAGGGCGCCAAAGCGTCTCGTCCTTTATGGGTGCCATCCCTGGGGACCTCACCCGCAAGATCACTGGAATATTTTTTCCAAACTTCGATGGCCTCGAGCAAACGTGATCTCTCTACTTTGCCCTTTTTTCCAAGAAACAACGCCAAGTGCACAGGCACATTGCGGGCTGCAGAAGCCCGCCGGGAAGGCTTATCAAAGGTTTGGTACGGGCCGTAGTGCAGCGCCATTTTATCTGAGTGCTGGTTTACCCACTCCTCAAGCTTCGTGAGTATTTCGGCTGGAATCTCGGGCGCAAGAGCGACGACCGCAGCGCCCCACGCATAGGCATTGAATGCCGACCCTCCAATTCCCAGCTCCTTCAATTCCCTTAAATCTTCAATCAGAGAGGTCCGAATTCTTGCTGCTTCGAGTGCGTTCTTGCCCCTAAGAAGCTGCAATCTGTAAATTTTTGCGTAGATATCAGTCGAACTCCAGCGGTGGTCTTTACTCCGCTCATTTCTTTCGATCAAACTAATCAATGACTGCGCAAACCCGGCAAGTTGCTCCATGTCATTATTGGACGAGCAGGTTGCCTCGCTATTTTTAGACACAGGTCCAGCCTTTGAAAGATAGAGCGCCTGAAGCGAAGACATTGCAACGTCCCAGCCGTCCTGAGGACGCATACCCTCACTCCTGTATCCTTCCGGATTGTCCCAGATAGGGTTTTTTGACACCGCACTGAGGGCTTTGCAGACATCGAAGTCGGAATTCTTGGGGAATTGCTTAGGAGCGGTAAGTTTATCTTCCGGTGCAACCGGTGCAACCGGTGCAACCGGTGCAATCAGATCTAACGCCATTTGGGCAGAGCCCCAGACATATTTTTCCTTGTCCAAAAGAGCCTCTCTCAGCGCAGGCACGGCGTCTTTTGCATGCGCGCCCATCTTTCCCAGTGCGATAGCTGCGTCAGCTCGAACGTAGCTTTCAGTGTCCGAAAGAGCCTTGATCAGGGCAGGCACGGCGTCTTTTGCATGCGCGCCCATCTTTCCCAGTGCGATAGCTGCAGCGCAGCGAACCCAGCCTTCAGTGTCCGAAAGACCCTTGACCAGGGCGGGCACG
>JBKCVM010000130.1:0-18221 GCA_046317855.1 Oligoflexia bacterium | reverse complement strand
CGCCTACTGACCTAGGCTGTGGAGCCTTGGGCTTGACCTCAGCCAAAAGCTCTAGCACCTCGCGTCGGATCTCAGGGTGTGAAAAATGCTCCAAAATGCTGCGAGCCACTTCGGGACCGATGTCCTCGACCTCTAAAAGAGCTTCTTCAGTAGCGTCCATCAGCGCTGCGATCGATCCAAACTTGCGCGCCAGCTGCTTGGAGGTGGCCTCGCCCACGTGCCGGATCCCGAGGCCAAAGATCAGCCGGTAGAGATCTGGCGTGCGAGCGGCCTCAATCGCATCGATCAGGTTCTGGCTGGACTTCTCCGCAAAGCCTTCAAGACCTAAAAATTGTTGCAGCTTGAGCTTGAAGACATCGGCAAGGTGCCGAATGAGTCCCTCATCCACCAGCTGTTCGACAATTTTTTCTCCCAGCCCTTCGACATTCAGGGCGTCCTTCATGACGAGATGCCGGATGCGCTCTTTGAGCTGGGCCACGCAGTTTCGAGCGGTGCAACGGATGATCGCCTCGCCCTCTTTACGCGTCACCGCACTTCCACAGACGGGGCAATGGGTCGGAAGTCTGAACTTCTTCTCTGTTCCGGAGCGCACTTGTGTAATGACTTGCACGACTTCTGGAATCACGTCTCCCGCGCGCTGAATCAGTACTCGGTCCCCGATCCGAATGTCTTTGCGGTCGATCTCATCTTGGTTGTGTAGCGTTGCACGTCTGACCGTAGCTCCGCCAAGCCTAACTGGTGCAACCACTGCCACCGGAGTGAGTGCGCCCGTACGCCCTACTTGCACGATGATGTCTTCGATCGTCGTCGACTCCTGGCGAGGTGGGTACTTGAACGCCACCATACCGCGAGGGCTGCGTGAGACGGTGCCTGCTTGATCGAGTTGATCTAGCCGGTTGAGCTTTACGACGACTCCGTCAATCTCAAATGCCAGTGCATCGCGCTCGCGTTCAATTTCTCGATAAAATTGAAGAACTTCTTCTACGCCGCGGCACACGCGCCGATGCGCACCCACTCGAAACCCCCAGACTTCAAGTAGATTTTCGTACTCGGCCATCGTCCGCGCGAGCGGCGCCCCGTTCTGCACGGCGCCCATTCCGTAAAAAAATCCAGTAAGCGGGCGCGACGCCGCAATGGCCGGGTCAAGCTGGCGTACCGAACCGGCTGCAGCGTTGCGGGGGTTAGCAAAGAGTTTTTGACCGCGTAGCGACTGTTCAGCGTTGAGTTTCTCAAAATCAGCAATGGGGAGTAGGATTTCTCCCCGGATTTCAATGAGAGCGGGAGGAGCGTGGGTCCGGAGCCTGAGCGGAATCGATGCAATCGTGCAGATATTCTGCGTCACATCTTCACCCACTTCGCCGTCGCCTCGAGTGGCGGCTGAGGCGAGTACCCCGTCGCGGTAAGTGAGATTGATTGAAAGGCCGTCAAACTTGAGCTCCGCAAAGTACTCAAGTGAGTCCGAAATGGGCAGGTCTAAGAATCGATGCACCCGCTCGTCAAAAGCTACGAATTCTTCTTCGTTCAGAGCGTTTGAGAGCGAAAGCATCGGAACACCGTGCCTGGATTTTGAAAATTCTTCGATGGGTGCTCCTCCCACGCGACGGGTGGGAGAGTCGGGCAGCCTGAGCTCTGGGTGCTGCTCTTCGAGAGTTTGCAGCTCCCTAAAGAGCCGGTCATACTGGGCGTCCGAAATCTCTGGGCGATCGAGCACGTAGTAGCAATGGTCGTGGTGCTGGATCTGCCGCGTGAGCTCGGCGATGCGGGTCTTCAAGGCTTGCATGAACTCTTACCTAAAGGGCTCTAAAACAGCATGACCCACGAAGGTGTGATCGAAAAATTTCGATGCGTCAGCGTAGCGCCCGAACTGTAAGTAGCCCCGTATGAGGCAAAGTGAAAGCCCATTCGAAACAAGAGTCTGGGTTTGAGGCGTTTAAAAGCTCCCGCATAAAACTCAACTTGGCTTCCGCCCGTGGCCTCTCCAAAAGGTCCGTTGGTCTCAGTCACTGAGTTGGTTAGCCCAAAGTTAAGATTCATTTGCGCGCCCCAGTCTCCACGGAGCGGCAGATCCCCACCTAGACCGATGTAAAGACCACTGAAGGTGACAGGGGCCGTTTGTTCGGTGCTGTTTCCGGCCAATGTAAAAACGTTAGACTGGGTGCCCAACTTGATCCAGCTCTTGGCTGCAAAAAAATCAAATCCCGGAAGGTAAGTGTAGCCCACTCCTAGTCGCTGTTGAAAAAGCGTGGCCGTGGATGAAGTTCCAGTGGCAGCGCCCGTAGCCAGATCGTTCTGTGAATAAGGATAGTATGAGAAACCGAGGATGCCCTCTACGAACCACTCACGATTAAGCCAAACTTGAGCCTCAGCTCGTGCCCCAGCTCCCACTCCACTTCCGTCGCGTCCTGCAGTTCCCTCTGCATTAGAGGTCTGCCGTCCCATGCTGCCAAGGTCCGCACCGGCCGAGATCCAGCCATAACGAGGCGGGTCGAGTCGGTCGGGCAAAGCTGGAAGGGGAGCTGATGAGGTAGGATCGGCTTGGCCGGTGCTTTGCGGAGATTCTGATTTTGGCAAAATACGGATCACTTTGTTGAGCTTTGCAACGGTCCTGCCTTGAGACGCACCTTGCCCCTCTTCAATCACTCGTCCAAAGGTCACGCCGCGATCGACTTGCTCGACTTCGATTCTTCCTGTTTCAGCAATACGCCATTCGACAATACTTTTCAGGAGAGGGTGACGTTTCACTTCTTCAAGCGTCCCGACCACTAGGGTGTCACCGCGCTTAAGGCCGGCGCCTTCGCCTAGGTTCAGGGTCACAGAATCTTGATCTCTGCCCGTGATGTGGCCCTGAAAAGGAATTTTTTTCACAAGGCGGTCCAGAGCCGCAGCAAGCTGACTTTTGATCTCGTCCGATCCAAGGGCTTTTCCTGGTTCTGGTTCGTCCATGTAAAAGACTTCGGTCGAGATGGCTTCCATTTTGGGGGCGTGGAGCCAGTCCATTGTAAAGCGGTATCGAGGACCCTCTTTAAAGATTCGTGTTCTCAGCAAAGTGGCGCTTCGAGAGCTGCGTGCTACTTTGGACAGGATCTGGTCGTCTTCAATGATTTTTGGATAAGCGATCTGAGATGAACTGAGCACAGTGTTCGAACGTGAAAGGTCCTGCAACACGAACCGGGGTTGCAATGCAAAATACTCTTCGATGGCTCGCGCCACATAGTCTGTGAAAAGTCCGTCGACGTTATCGTGCGACCGTAAGACGCCAATGGTCTCGAGGGAGTAGCGTCGATCGAATTCAGTAGAGGCCAGCGCACTCGAAGTCACCAGGAGTGTAGCCGCCACTGCAAGCGTTGCAGACGGGGCCAGCTCAGATCGAAAAAGGCGACGTCGGAGGCTGCTCTTCATAAAAAGCCAGGAGGGTCTTGAGCTCAGCAATTTCTTCTCTCGCTTTCTTGAGCATCGACTCGAGCTCGGCCTCACGGGACGACTGGGGCTCGGGGTGAATTTTGTTTGGTGAAGCGGATGGGTCTCTGGAGTCCCAGACCAGGTACCTTCCGGCCTCCATGCGCGAATCAATCTTGCCGCCCTTGATCTGGCGGCGGAGCGTCGAAAGGCTGACGCCATTGCGCGTTGCGTATTCCATCAGTGAAAGCCACTCACCCATCATAGGTGTCTAGTGTATTTCCATGTGGATAGGATTCAAGTACTCTTGAAGAGATGGAACTACGCCGCTCCGGGTCAACCGGTCGTCCCAAGATCCACATCGGCTCTAAGAAAAAGATCGCCTTCGTTTGTAGCGGAGGCGCCACTAAGGCAGGCGCATTTCACTTAGGGGTAGCGCTCGCGCTTCAAGAACAAGGGTTTAAATTCGTGGGGGGGCTTCAGAGCCGAGATGGCGCTGAGAGTAGAGTCCATCAACCCATGGAAATTTCAACCTATGTGGGATCGAGCGCAGGGTCGATCATCTCAGCTTACCTGGCGGCGGGCTATTCGCTCGACAATATTTTCAATTCATTTACGGGGCGAGAGCCCATGGATCCCAGTGATGTACACCCTAAGGTGCTGCCGCGCCTGACCTATCCCACGATGTTCAGGCTGCGGCCTGGGATCGCGCGTGAGCAGTTCTCCCAGCTCATGCAGGTGGGCCGGCTGTTTCAGCAGTTTGTGCGTGGAGATTGGGAGGCCCTCCTGCAAAGAGGAATGCTCCGAATGCAGGGGCTTTTTTCGACTGCTGGAATTGAGGAGTTTTTACGCAAAGAGGTCTTACCCAGTAATCGGTTTCATGATTATGCCGCAGACCTTTTTGTCGTCGCCACGCAGCTGAACCACTCTCGTAAAGTGGTTTTTGGAAAGTATCGTTACCAGCCCCCTCCTCATGACTTGACCTGCCAGTACGACAATGATGTTGGAATTTCTGACGCCTGTGCCGCGAGCGGCTCTGTTCCGTTTGTCTATGCACCCTATCCCATTCAAAACAAAGAGGGTCGCCAAGTCTTTTACATTGATGGCGAAATCAGAGACACGCTGTCGAGCCACGTGGCTGTGGACAACGGCGCGGACCTGGTCATTGCTAGCCATACGCACCAGCCCTACCATTACAATAAGCAGATCGGTTCACTGACGGAGCATGGCCTGCCGTCAATCCTTGTTCAGTCGATCTACCTAGTGATCGAGCAGAAGGTAAACAATTACATCCACAACAAAACGACGCAGCGACAGGCCATTCTTGCGGTCGAGCGCTATTGCAAGGAGCAGGGTCTTGATCCGACGCATCAAAAGCGCATTCTTGAGATTTTAGAGAGCGAGCTGCACCACCGCCGAGACGTCGATACTATCTATATTCACCCCAGTCCGGATGACTCGACGATGTTCTTTGGGGAGCATTTTAGTCTTTCTCCACGAAAGCTCTCAGACATTGTCAAAAGTGGCTTTAAAGCCACTATCGAAAAACTGAGACACTACGAATTTGAAGATCGCCCGAGCGGGCGCCAAAAACCCAAGGCCGTGGATTTGGCCCGGAGTTCGCAATAAGAAATCTCAGCAACTGAGGGAAAAAGAGAATGGGGAAACCTAAACTCTTTGCACCCGGAGGCGGTGAGGGGCCTATACGACCACCGGTTCGTACGGGCCCCTTCACTTTTTTGTGGCGGCCAGTGGTCTGCCACAGTTCAATCTAAGCATGAATCAAATTGCACTCTGGTTGCTGATCGGGTTTTTGAGTTCACCTGCCTTTGCGATCGACCTTCTGCGAGAGGGATCAAGTTTTGTAGGGAAGGTCTACTCACTGGATGCCCGTCGGGAGCTCCTCTTAGATCTCGACCGCAAGATGGTGGGTGATGGCCGAACGGCCCAGGCGCTATTTCAGGATTTGGCCGGAAAACCCCTGGTCACCGAACTGACCACCTATGAGTCGGCTGATCCCTCGACTGCTGTGACGGCCTATGAGGTGCTTCATCACCAAGCGGGCTGGCGTGGACGAGTGGAGGTGAAGGGCTCAAAATTGGTTTTCTCAAAATGGAAACTCTCTCCTGAAGGTCAGGCGCTGGGGCAGCCCACTGTTGAAGAAGAGGACTGGGTAGCTAACTGGGCGGTAGGTCCTAGTATTGTCAGCATATTAGGAAAGCGTTGGAACGAAGTTCTCTCCGGAAAAACCGTTTCAGTTAGGTTTGCAGTGCTCGATAGGCAAGAGACCGTTGGGTTTGATTTATTTAAGGATCGTGTCGAAAGAGCCTCTGACGGAACTGAACAAGTGGTCATTAAGATGAAGCCTTCGTCGTTTTTGATTGCTGCGATCGTTGATCCCGTCTTTTTTGCCTTCGGCCGCGATGGGCTGAGTCTCCACTGGGTTAAAGGCCGAATTCTCCCGATGCGGCAAGAAGGCTCCAAGCTCAAAAATCTAGATGCCGAGGTGGTGTACCTGTCGCGCCCCGCTAGAAAGTAGCTAGCTCTGGACTTTTATGAGGGCTCGAGCTAACTCGGCAGCCTGACAATAAGGTTCGGAGAGGTGGGTGAGTGGTTGAAACCGCACGCCTCGAAAGCGTGTTTACCCGAAAGGGTAACGAGGGTTCGAATCCCTCCTTCTCCGCCATTCATTTCAGTTTAACGAAAACCTACCAATTTCTGTTCATCTTCGTCCCACAGCCTCAGCCCTAAAGACGCAAGACTAGCCCGAAGGGTGAGAGCGTGCACGCTCTGAAAAAGGGGCTCGGCCAGGTGGGCCCGCTCCAGATGGTAGTTAGGGATTCTGGCGCTGAGGTGGTGAATGTGGTGAAAGCCGATGTTTCCGGAGAACCACTGAAGGATCTTGGGAAGGCGATAGTAAGAGCTCCCTTTGAGCGCGGCCGTGACAAAATCCCAGTTGTCATCCTTTTCCCAGTACGTCCCCTCAAATTGGTGTTGAACATAGAAAAGCCAGATCCCTGCAGAGCCAACGACCCAGAGGACGGTCAGTTGAATCAGCAAAAAGGCCTTCCATCCCAAAAGCCAAACGAGGCCCGCAACCATCAGAGTCACACCAAGGTTGGTGAGATGCACGGATCGCCTCTCCCGGCGAGGAGCTTGAGCGCTCACCGCGCGATGAAGAAACACAAGGAGGAAAATCGGGCCGATCCCAAAAAGGATGAGGGGATGACGTACCAATCGATAACAAAATCGTTTGAAACGCGGGGACTGTTTGTACTCCTGGACGGTCATTGTCCAGATGTCCCCGATTCCGCGTCGGCTCAGGTTGCCCGAGGTGGCGTGATGAAGGGCGTGTTCCCACCTCCAGTGGGCGTATGGAGTGTAAGTGAGCAGTCCGGTGATTCGTCCCAGGACATCATTTGCCTTTTGGGACTTAAAAAAAGAACCATGGCAGCAGTCATGGAACAAAATAAATGTCCGGACCAGAAGTCCGCCCGCAAGCACAGCAAGCGGCAGGGTAAGCAATAGAGACACTTTCGAAGTGAATACCATCAGCACCCAAGTGCCAACGTAGGGGACCAAAGTGTTGATGACTTGCCAGGAGGCACGTCGCAGAGAGGGCTTTTGATAGCGCGCCACCACTTCTCTCCATCTTTGGCGTTCAGAGTCTTCTGCTTTTGCCTGCAGGGCTGGGCTAGGTTGAACTGCTGGAGTCAGTTGCATCATTATTTGTAAGCTAAAACAGGTAATTCAATACTTCCAGTGTAGACATTTCATTGACCCTCCTCAGAAACAGAGTGTTGCAAGCTGGACTAACGGGTCAGGAGCTCACGAATGGGTTTGTGTTTTTTAAAGGATTTTTGGCTTCACGGTGACTGGCCCCCGGCAGAATTGCCGAGGGCCAGCGGAGAAAATGAGCTAAAAACGAACTTAGAGAAAGTTCCAGCCCAAGTAGAAACCGAGACTTGAAAGCTTAGAGCCGCTGGAGTCCCTCAGACCCAGATTGTAACGAGCGTCAGCAAAAAGACCGAGCATCGGGATAGTCACTCGCGCGCTTGCCGTGGCGCCGTAGTTCGAGCTGCCGCTGGTGAGGTCCGTAGTGGTCGATCCTACAGTGGTGCTGCCGCTCAGAAAAACGGAATAGAATCCTCCCACACCCACTGAGACCGGTCCGAGGCCTAACCGATAGAGCACTGGGATCTCGAGGTAGTTGGTTGAGGTCGAGACCGTAGGCGCTGTGAGCTTGTATTGCGAATACAGCGCTGAGGCTTCAATGGGCCCCATTCCGACCGTAGGGCCAAACGACAAACCAAACCCACCATCCACTGAGTTGGCAGAGGATTTTGAAATGGCTCCGCCTGCCATCAGGCCGATGTCCAAGCCTGGAAGGGCATGAGCCTGAGGCGCCGTGAAGTGGGTTACCAGCGCAGTGGCAAGAGCCAGAGCTGCAAAGGATTTATTCTTGTGAGTTCGCATAGAGACTCCTCTTAAGAGTGAAGTTGAAATGCTTGATGTAGTTCCATTCGTAATATTTCTAGAGTGTGAGCTGGGCTAGGGGCTGGGTCAATGTGCATTCAGGATGTCTTTAAGGCTCCTTTGCAAATGACCGAAGGAGAAGGGGGGGGGGACTCATTGAGACGCTTTTTGGGGGGACGCCTTTCGTGCCGATTATTTAAACGATCGCTCGGGCTCTGTGTTCTCTTGAGCGTCAAAATTTCGTCTCTTCAGGCGCAGGACCTGCCTCACTCTCGCGCCCGTTCTGGCTATCGCCCGGCAGTTCGCGGCTCTGTTTGTATGTTCGAGTCGTTTGCGCGGCTGGGCAGACAAGCTCCGCCGTTTGGTTTGGAACGTTCGGTTGAGCTGGAGATCCCTGCTGATTTGGTTTGGCCCTATTTAACAACGGAGGACGGAACTTTAGCGCCTTTGGTGAAGTACTACGGATGGAACCGCAAGGATCCCTCAGATCTCTATCCGATCTGGTTTCAGTCCCGATTTGGAAATCGGGATCCGGCTACGATCCGTTGGGATCAGCTCCACGTCAGCACGCAGAAGTCCATTTTAAATGAAGCGACTGTTGCTCAGAACTTTCTCCGAGATCGCGTGATTCATGGACTGGTGATTCGATCGGATCGAAATCATCCTCTCTCTCGTTTTCAGACTCAGGTGGAGTTTGGGAGTTCGTCGGATGTCGGAAAAATTGGAGGCCTCGAGCTGCACCTCAGGCTTGCAGCGCCCGCCTCGGAAGTCGCACAGGAGGCTAGGCGGGCCGCTCGTCAGCTCGGTCGCGACAAGCAGCACTTGCATGTTCATCTTACGTTGCCGTTTCGTGCGGACGTGCTGCGCGCCAATCCATTGATTGAGAGCGCACGGATCATGGAATTCTTTCGCAGGGCGGAGCTCTTTGCCCAAATGATGACCGTGATGGAAACTCAATCCAATCTCAGGACAATTCTGGGTCAGTTCTCAACGCTCAGTCCCGGTGTCTTTAAGCCGCTCATGAGTCAGTTGCTCAGCTCAGGCGTATCAGGACGCCCTTTAGGAAAGGGATTTTTAGCAAAGAGCTACGTTGGAATTCGCGGTGATCGCTTTTACGACGTTCCTGGGGTTTGGGGTCTGGAGGTGAGGGCGATTCATTCTAGCCTCTCCGGAGCTGACACCACGGCCTTGCTGGACGGGATTGAAAGCACGGGGCTCAAGGCCGGATTTGGATTAGAGGAGGGCCATATTGAGACCTGGCTAAATCGATCCGGAATTCAGGTTCCGACTGAGGGTTGGCCCACGGTGAAATCAGAGTCGTCGTCGAGTCTGCCTTCTGAATGGTCCGCTGAAAGCTGGAACGTTCCACCTGAAATTGAACGAATTTCTAGACAGATTACGGAACGACTCTTGCCCTCAGAGGGTGACACTTTGGGGCAATTCGATCTTTTGTTTACGGGGCCACGAAGGCAAGCGGCGCGGGAGGTTTTGGCGCGCTGGCAAACCATTCTGCGGACTCGATTTGAGAGTCAGGTGCATGAGAGTTTTCGAGGACTTCGGCGTCGGGGAACCCACACTGGCTCTGACCAGCCCGTTGGGGACGCGCTGATGGAGTATCCAGCGCTCATGATGGTTTTTCATCAATGGGCGCAGGATCCTTTATTTTACTCTGACCCACTTGCACTCGAGAGAATCGAGCTGGCAAGGTTTGCGGCTATCCGAAAGCTGGGCCGAGATGAAAGCCCTCAGCAAGTGATCCGAGAATTCTTGCAAGCTTCCGGGATCTACGAGGCCATGGGCACTTCGCTTGGCATTCGAGTGACCGTCTTTGGACCCTAGCAGGGCCCTAGCGGCCAACTCACATCTGAGTGACTGCAAAGTCTAGTGCTTCAGCCATTAGAGGAGCAAGCTCCGGGTGAGCGAGCGCCGCATGGGCAGTTGCCTGCGGCCTCACGAGGAGGTGCCGTGCAAGGGTGGAGATGTGGCGTTTGCGCAGCTCTCCCGGAGAGTAGGGGATCCAGTAGTCGGCGGCATGTTTTCTAACGACGACTCTTCCTCTGGAGTTAGATGCGAGGAGTGCAGCTCGCTCACGTGCGACCCACATGACACGCTCTTTTGCTGTTTCGATGGCTTCGCTGCTTGCTCGGGCTGCAGCACTCTTGGTGAACTGACCATGAAGAGTGAAGCGATAGGTCTTACCCCCTGCGCGATCAGTTTCGAGGGAGAGCTGGTCCCCTTGCAGAGTCCGTTCTTGAAGGCCAAGACGAGCTGCAGTGGGAGTGCCGAGCAGAGAGCCTAAAAGGGTAGCTTTTAACGCACGGTACTGCGCCTGGTAGGCAGCGACCCTTTCCTGCGCAACCTCGACGGCGGGGGCATCAAACCAAGAGATGATGCCTGACTTATTGGGAATTACGATTTCATCCAAGCTTTCATTAAGTTTCTGGATTTCTGCATTCAGCGATGCAGAAATTTGCTCTGCATTCAGGGTGATGCCCCCAGCTTGAGGGGCAGTCGATAAGGCTTTCAGCTGAGAGAGCTGAGCCCCAATTCGTTCTAGAAGCTTTGCCTTCAGAGTCTCAGAGCAGCGAAGGGTGGCGTGCTCGGAAGTACAAATTTCAGCCACGATCTCCTCAGCGTGCATATGGACGCCGTCTTTGAGTCGGAAGCGGAGTTCTACGTAGGTCAGAGCTGTAACCTGGATTTCGTGATCAAAGGTGTCTTGGATCAGAGCTTCGAGGGCCTGGTTCTCGAGATCGAGTGAGCCGAGATTCAGTCTTGGAGTTGCTTCCTTGATCTCGGCCTGATTTGCGTTTCGAGCGGCTTCATCGATAGCCTCAACGAATCGGTCGTAAACTCGATTGCTCTGGAGGTCGGCCTGAAGAGTTGAAGCTGAAATATTCTGATTTAGCCCCGCGATCAGCTTAGAAACCTGAGCTGCAGCCGAGTTGCTGGGGTGTCCAGAGCCCTGTTCCGATTCCTGGTTCGTACTCTGTGCAAATGAAGTCAGAGGGACTACCGGCAGAGCCAAAAGAGCCGAAGCTATAAAAGCAGTAGAATAGGAGGTTAGAGAACGAAACGCCCACACCAACGATTTTTCGATCAACATCGGGACGGAGCGTTAGTTGCACCGCAGCAAAATATCAAGTTCTTTTTAGTCGGTTTTTGTTTTCATCCCCTTCCTGGACTGGGCCTCGTCTCTATGAGCATTACCCAACGGGGGAGTAACAAGCATTTTTAGCTCCCTATTTACCCAAATTTTATAGGGGCAACGCAAGTTGATTTGAGTCTTGCCGCGGCTTTGATAGGAGCTGGAGAAAAATGAGGCGGAGCGTTGTTTGGTTTTTTTCGGGTAGGAACGCACATCCCGGTCTGACAGTTTTTGCCGATATTCTATCTGTATGGATGTGGCAGCGATATGAGGGGCTAGAAGTGAATTTTTGGGAAGGCCCGGCGTGACCCTCAAAGTGAAATGCAACAAAAGACGACAGTAACTTTGTTCTGCCGTACACTAATTGTCGACTCATGGCCCTGAGGGGGTTGCTTTGAAATTCGGTTTTAAGAAATGGCTGATGCTGGGAGTGCTGCTGGGGTCTTCGGGCCTCGCCTTGGCGTCTCAGGACTGTGTCGGACTCCTTGCAAAACTTGCAGATCAGATCAGCCAATTTGCTCTTAGGGAGCCGATGGGTTTGGGTTTGGATGTGAATCTCTTGAGGCCCACGGCCAAGAGACTCATGGCGCTTAAAAAGAATCCAAAGGCAGGGCGCCTTTATTATGCGATTGCGGAGGGGGGCGGCCCGAATGGTGCCGACCAGCTTTTTTTGTCAGAAAGCCCCATCCATCTTGATGATTACCGAAAAACGTTTGCTGCGGTCAGCGTAGGGGATCCTCCAGTGGATCCGCCCATGCCTGTCCCGCTGCGTGAGGCAGGGGAGGTTAAGTTTGTAGAAGAGGAATCCTCGAGATTCATGCGGCTATTGACTCTCGGTCGCTCGAGCCGACAAAAAAGTGGTTTTGTGTTTGAGCCAACCTCGGGGGTGGTCTCTGCTGATCAAGAATTGACTGAGCTAACTAAAATTGATCCAGCTCTGAGAGAGGTGGAGGGAGAGCACGTTTTCTTGAGAGCGGATCGGCCGGGGATTTCTCCCACTCGGATGATGAAGTGCTCCGATATTTTGGACAAACACACGCAAGGTAAGCGATTTCTCATTGATAGTTTGACCAGCAACTTTGGCTACGGAGTTGCTGCGATTTTGGTTACTGCGCCGGAGCGGTTTTACGAGGCGGAAAATCATCGTCTAGTGGTGGCTGACCTGGGTGCAACCCAGATGAACACATTGCTTAGAACTTGGTTGACGTACGGTTCTATTTCGAGAGGCGACCCACTGATGAAGCGGTATGGTATCCGGGCGCTCTCGCTACCGATGTCGATTAGTGTGCAGACGCTGGTCTATAAAGGTCTTGATATTTCAGATGTCAGGGATATCTGGACTTACTTGATGGGGTATTCGTTGGTGATGATTCCAAAGAACGATCTTTTGGACCGTATCCTGATTGAGCACCTGCCAAGGTTGTCGTACGAGCAGTGCTTGACGAATTCGGGGTGGCGATTTTTTATTAATTCCCACACTTTTCGAATCGCGGATCGGCTGGGGTCGACGGTTCTGTTTTATTTCGGCAGACAGACCTTCCAAGGGCGCTAATTTAAGCGTCATGGTGAATAGAGAAGCGCAGCCAGAGAAATGCCGATGAGCATCCCCATCAAGACATCTAGCGGATAGTGCGCCCCCACATGCACTCTCGAGTAGCTAATGGCCGCAGCGTGACCGACCCACAGCGGCCATCCCCAGCCCAACTCCATTCCGATCGAAACACAGCTCACCCAGGCGCAGGCCGTGTGCGAAGACGGAAACGAGTAAGGATCTGGATTTTTAAGTAAAGTGGAAAATGACTGAAGAGTCTGATTGGGGCGCGGCCGTTTTGAAATCCGTTTGATCCCAAGGCAAATCATAAAAGTGAGGATTAACCGTGGAGCAATGCTAACGACTAAGGCTCTTGAAGTGCCTCCAGCCAACAATCCTGCCACTCCAAGAGCAGTCCAGCTTTGCCAGTTTCCGGTACGAGTGAAAACTCGCATCATGAAGTCCAAAGCCGGCGTCCTTCGCCGACTGATCCAGCGAATGGCCTGCTGATCAAAATGCTCCAGTGTCTGGAAGGTCCTAAAAATCAGAGTCATTCTTAGCACCAGAGTAGGGCCTTTAATCACTCTATGACAGTCAGGGTTGTGTTTTGCTCAACTCCTGACGGAGTTCTAAAATTAGGACTGGGCGCCCCAAGAATCATAGAGGCGGGGATCCGTTAAAAAAAAGAACTCGAGCCGTTTGTTAGGGTCGTTGATAATATGAGGGTTCGCAATGAAACTGCTCCCAAGTTCTATGATCCCTGCAGAGTACTTTTTGAGATTGCGAGCCCGATTTTTGGGGTTGGGTTGCCTTTTCATCATTGCCGGGATCAGTTTAGTTGGGGGGCTGGCCGTTAGCGCCTCTGCGCAAGAAGCCGACCCACTTCACTGGATGGAAGTCCTTAGCCCCTCCGAGACCGAGCGCCTGGAGTCTGGTTCGACGCGCGTTGGGGATGCGCTTTTCGATATGGTCGATGATCTCACGCTTCTCAGGGCTGAGCTCTGGGACTCGGGCTCGACGGTTCGCTTGCGTTCACAGCGCAAGGTCTTTGACAACCAAGATGTCCTGAACAGCTGGACCGTCGTTGACCGAGTTCGGATCGAGGCTGGGCTGCCGATCTCGAGCCTCTCGGTTGCGGGGACCCCTCTCAGCCTGAAGCTTGGCACCCAGCATGCTCTGGATTTTGTCAACATTAGGCAGGTTCTACCCGAGGCGTATTCTTCGCTTCCTACTTCGCGCGAGCGCGAGAGAGAAATCGTGAGCGCAGTGGATGGTGCGCTCAGTCGCAAGCCTCCAGCGCCGCCCGTGGGGTCGCCTCCGGATCCACAAGATTCAGCCCGATTTGGAAGACCGTTCGAACGTCTTCTCTTTCCGATGCGATTGAATCGAATGGAGCCCGGAGAGATCATCGCCTATGCAGCCGAAGGGGCCATCGAACTGGGGGCAGGCGTAGGCTGGCGCCTCGAGGGAGATTTGTTGGGGTCCGTCGGTGCTGGATTAAGCGTCACCACATTTGTTCAGGGAGTTTTTCGAATCTCAGTTCTCCGCGAAAGCGATACCGTTGCTCGAGTCAAAGTCACTCGCCTAGGAGGCGTGGGACATCGGTGGCTAGTGGGTGCCACACTAGATCCCCGAATTGTTTCTGGTCTGCTCGTTTTCAGACCTAGCCGAGTGGTTGACCAGATCTTTAAGGTTACTCCATTTGAACTGAGTACTCAAAAGATGCGCACGCGCAGTTTCGATGTCGGCTACCGCTATGATCTTACGGTCCCCTCGGCGCGCGAGGCCTACGAGCAAGCGCTCATTGGGCGTTTTGCTTTTTCTGAAGAGGCATCTGGGGTCACTCGAGTTTTCACACGTGACGGCGAAGGAACCTCTGAGGACCTCTCTACTCGAATGAGGCTAGGTGTTATTGTTGGAAGAACCAACAAGGGCTCACATCAATCTCTGGAGACGACCATTCAGCAGCCCGATGGAAAGGTGCATGTCTTTCAAGCCTGGTCTGAGAATTCCCTCGAACTGAGCGCTTTTTGGCTGAACTACGAAAAATTCAGGCACCGCTTCTTGGTGCAGTTCGATCCGGCTCGTGAATCGAGTCTTCAGCTCTGGGTTGAGGCTGAAATTCAGGATTCGCGCACTAGTCCATCCGAGATCCAGGCCTACATCCTCGAAGTAGAGGACGCGGTTGGAATTCCTTGGATTTTTCCTAGATTGCCGGCGCGTGGCGGCGAACGGAGTTCTTTTTTCTACCGCATGGCTTTCAGCGTCGAGCAACTGGAGGCCTTTGCGGGAGTTTCGCCTGAGGTGGCTTGGTCTCATCTTGAGAAGGCTTTTGGTGTTCCTTCGGGGAGTTGGGATTCGGCATGGAAGCGATTCTGGCACCGGCTTAAGGGCGACTCTCTCGCACTCTTGACCTTTCCTCTTTATGTGGTCGATCTGCCTCTTCGCAACGGGACGATGCTTGCGCGTGCCGCCCGAATTCATGATCGTTGGATGGCGATTAGGGGGTCCGAGAGCTCTCGTGATGCGGCAAAGCGTCTTGCAAAGCTTTTTGATGACCGATGGTTTGGAGTAGAGCTTGTTCGTCTTCTGAGAGGGGTTCTCGACCAGCAGACTGTGGCGTTTCAGGTGACGGGGTATTCTCCGGCCTTTGGGAGAGTTTCTCGTGAGGGGAATTCCACTCTCTTTGAGCAAGACATCGCTACGCGCGCTCAGCGCGAGGTGGATTTTGACAAAGAGGGGGGGCGTATACCGGACCTCGATCGACTCTCCTGGGTGGACGAGCTTGGGGTTCGTGTTGAGACGGCAACTCGGGTGCGCGTAGATTTTTCTCTACGCACACGTCCGCGAGCAGTGTTCGTTGAGCTCCTTGAGGACTCCGGCTGGCTCACGCGCCCCAAGCGGGTGGGAAGTCTTCTTCTAGAGAACGGCAACCAGTTCATCGCAGGTCGTAATCAAATTGTGTTGAATTCTGAAGAGAGTGATTCTCCGTATTATGCAATTTCTAAGAGCTTGAAGCCAAATCAGAGTTACCGCTTGAGGGTTGCCTCAAACCCCGAGGGGCTCCGCTGGGGGCCCGTGGCGACAGCAGAGTTTCGGACTCCTCAGCGTTAGGCTTTTATCTGCAAGTGTTGAAACCATTTTTCAGACCATAGGTAAATCAGCCGGTCATCGAGTGGATCTTTTGAAAGCTCCAGGGGTGGGGGCTTCAGTGGCAACTTGCTTGTGCGTCTGACTTGCTCAGAGAAGGTGTGCATCACCCGAAGTTTGCGCCAATTCTTGGCTTGCCAAGTGATGTTGGTGATTTCGACAAAACCCCGATCGAGTCTCAGGCATCGATCCGTTGCTCGCCTGGCCCAGGTGCCGAGGCCGGGGTGTCGGTGGGTGACGATTTTCTGAATATCCGCCGCATCCAAGAGCTCGAGGTTGAGATAGGTGGCCAGAACGCAAGCGTGAAGGTAGTTGCAGTAATTTCGAGTAGATTTGAGGCGCTTTGCTGCGTCAGTTCCAGGATCGTAGGTTGCCCCGGAAAGGTAAAAGAGGCGTGAGGTCTTAGGTCCCAGCGCATCACCCAGAGCCATATCGGTGGCAACTACGAGAGCTTCACAAAAGTTGAGGTAGCGGTGGATTTTGCGTTTTGAGTCGGGAGGGGGCGGAAGAAACTTCCATAAAATTCGATGAGTCTGCTCGTGAAAGACCGGGGCGCACCAGCTTCTGAGTTCAAGGATTCGACCCAGAGAAGTGCTGGGGTTCTTTCTTTCTACTGGATCTGAAGCTGACCAGTAGAGCTCCTCTGAAGTGGGAGTGTATTGAATCACGTTTGCAAGCAGGGAGTCCGAGCTGAGAGAACGCGGAGAGGAGATCACCTGCGGGCTGAAGCTACCGCCTTGCTCATAGTAGAGTTTTCGTGAGCGCCGATAGAGGGCGCTCAATTCGATGAGCCATGCATCGAATGGAAACCCTTGGATGGTGAGGTCGGCATGACGTTCCTCAGCACGACGAATGGCTTTCAAGTTGCGGCGAATTGACGAGGCGATTTCTTTAGCGTGGGCTTGGCTCATTCAGTTCTTTTTGCGATCGTGTCGTTTGCGATGGCTTCGTGGATCTCACGAATGAGGGTTTCGATGTCTGCTCGATGTCCGTGCCGTACCCAGTCTTCAGGAAAAAAGTATTCTCGCGTCCGTGTTTGTACTCTCACCCCACTGACTCGGTGAACTGTCCCAGACTCTGGATCATAATTTTGCTCGAGATCTGGCGCTCTTTGAGTCGTGGATGGGGATACCGGTCGAATTCGGACTCCGGGAGTGGAGCGAAATTCTTCTTCGATCTGAATCAGAAGCTGCATCAGCGGACTGGCCATATCTGGTCCGGACCCTAACACCGGGAGGCAGCGCCGGCCAGCTGGGTTGTGGTAGGACTTGGGTCGTGAATCTCCTACAGCTCCAGAACGGCTCCAAGGCCTTTGGCTCGAAACTTCTTTTTGACCGGGCTTCGTTTTCAGTCAATACGGGCGAGCATGTGGGCGTGATCGGACCCAATGGTGCCGGCAAGACCACCCTTTTCAAGATCCTTGTCGAGGCGGACGAGCTCGACTCGGGTGAGGTGGCAAGGTCCCGCGAGCTCAGGCTGGGGTATCTCTCGCAGCATGACGATTTTGCTCCCGGGCAAACGATCGAGCAGTTCGTGTCGGAGGGATCGCTGCTTCCGGTGTGGGAGCTCAAGGCGCTGGGCGTGGCGCTTGGCCTTTCAGAGAGTTTGTATGCCAAGCCCCTTTTGGAGCTCTCGGGCGGCTATCGGATGCGCGCCAAGCTTTTAAAGATGCTGGGCCAGAAGCCCAACCTCATGCTGCTTGACGAGCCCACGAACTACCTGGATCTCGAAACGCTGCTCGTGCTCGAGAAGTTTTTGCAGGGATTTGAAGGATCTTTCCTGCTCATTTCTCACGACCGCGAATTCTTGAGGCGCACCACCGATCACATCCTTGAGGTCGAAGCCGGTGGCATCACCAAGTTCAGCGGCGGGCTCGATGACTATTTCGAGCAGAAGCAGCTTTTGCGCACCCAGCTCGAAGCGCGCGCCCTTTCGATTGAAGAAAAACGCCGGCAGGTGCTCGACTTCGTTGCCCGCTTTGGCGCCAAGGCCACCAAGGCAAGCCAGGCCCAGTCCCGCCTCAAATCACTCGACAGAATGGAGTCGATCGAGGTCAAGGCACTTCCCACGCGTGCGGTGATCAGGATTCCGCCGCCTGCGCAGGCGAGCAGAGCGGGAAGGTCCGTGCTCAAGGTGCAAGACGTGGATTTGGGGTATGGCGGGGCGCCTGTGCTCTCGGGTGTTACAATGGAGCTCAAATCGGGTGATCACCTTGCGGTCGTGGGGCTGAACGGTGCAGGAAAAAGCACGATTCTGAAATGCATTGCCGGAAGGCTTGCGCCGCTCAAGGGCGGCATCGAGCTTGGTTTCGAGGCTTCGGTCGCTTTTTTTGCCCAGCATGTGGCAGAAGAGCTCGACCCCTCGCATACGGTGCTCCGCGCCCTGCAGCAGAAGGCGCATCCCGAGGTGCTGCCGCAGCAGATTTTGGATCTTGCCGGGAGCCTTCTTTTTAGCGGCGATGACGTGCAGAAGCCCATCCGCGTGCTCTCGGGTGGCGAGCGCTCGCGCGTGGCCCTGGGG
>JBKCVM010000129.1:0-10316 GCA_046317855.1 Oligoflexia bacterium | reverse complement strand
CGTTTGAGGGTCCGCTGCTTTCGATCAAGTCGGTGAACCTGCTTGGTCACTACACGGACTGGATCATCGGGCATGTGCACGGCGGCACGCTCGGATGGAACGGATTTTTGAGTTTTGCCATGATCTATTGGCTGGTGCCCAAGCTCTGGCGCACGGAGCTTTACAGCCAGAGGCTTGCCAATTGGCACTTCTGGACGGGGCTCTTGGGCATCCTGATGTACTACATCTCGATGGTTACAGCGGGCCTGACCCAGGGGCTCATGCTTCGCGGAATGGACGCCACGGGCAAGCTCATGTACCCGGACTTCGTTGAGACTGTTACCAAGATCGTGCCCCTTTACTGGGTGCGCGCCATCGGAGGAACGATCTACCTGCTCGGCTATGTCTTGATGATCTACAACATCTTCAAGACGATCCGTCAGGCCAAGTCTGCGCCCGTGGATGAGACGGCAGAGGCGCCCTCGCTGGTGCTTGGGCACTCCGACACCGACAAACCCGCTGCGCGCTGGCATCGCAATTTGGAAGGTCTAGGCGGAGTGTTCTCGGTTCTGACCTTTGTTGCCGTACTCGTGGGGGGAGTGATCGAGATCGCTCCGACCTTTTTTGCAGGGGAGCGGGTCAAAGAGCATCCTGGAGTAGAGCCTTATTCTTCACTTCAGCTTGCAGGTCGCGACATCTATGTGCGTGAGGGCTGCTATGTCTGCCACTCGCAGATGGTCAGGCCCGTTCTGTCAGAGACGGTGCGTTACGGTGCGTTTTCAAGAAGTGAAGAGTCGCTCTACGACCGTCCTTTTCAGTGGGGCTCCAAGCGAACGGGGCCGGATCTGGCGCGCGTGGGAGGAAAGTACCCGGACCTCTGGCACTTTAGGCACATGCTCAATCCGCGCGATGTTGTTGCGGGCTCGCTCATGCCTGCTTATCCGTGGCTCTTTGAAGACAAGACAGACTTTGCCATTCTCCCGAAGAAGCTTGCCGTCATGAAGCAGTTGGGGGTTCCGTACTCCGAGGGTGCAATCGCATCGGCTGATGCGGACGCCCGAGCGGATGCTGCAAAAATTGCAGCCGGGCTTGCCGAGCAGGGAGTTACTCAGCAGGGAATTGCAAAGCTACAAGACAAGGAAATCGTTGCCCTGATTTCGTACCTTCAAAAGCTCGGGGCTGACTTTCGCAAGGGAGGGGTCCGCTGATGTTGTCGCAGGTTGCATCTCGCTTTCCGCTACCGTGGCTGACCGTGGTGGGACTTCTGATCTTCTTTGCCGTGTTTGTCGGCGTGCTGATCTGGGTCAACCGAAAAGGAAGCCAACAGCTTTACCATGAACTTGCTAGGGCGCCTCTGAATAGTGCCAATGAAAGGAACCCGTCATGAGTCATCTCGAGAAAACTCCACCCGAGCAGACGGAAGTTCACGTCTACGACGGGATCATCGAGCACGACAACTTTCTGCCCAGGTGGTGGTTGGCTACTCTGTACGGAACCATGGTCTTTGGGTTCTTTTACCTGATGCACTATACGTTTGGACCGGGCACTTCGATCCAGCAGGAGTACGAAACTGCTTTTCGAGAGCTTGAAGTGGCTAGAGCATCAGCAGTTGCTGGAGGGGCTCCGGGCGGCGGTCAAGTGTCGGGAGAAGAAAGCCTCAAGGCTTGGGCTGCAGTGGCTGAGCACAAGGCACAGGGAAAGGGTGTCTACGACGCCAAGTGCGCGGTGTGCCACGGAGCGCAGGGGCAGGGCGGGATCGGTCCAAATCTCACGGATGATTATTGGCTCCATGGCAACAAACTTGTCGAGATTGCAGCAGTCATTTCAAACGGTGTGAGCGACAAGGGCATGCCTCCGTGGGGAGCGCTGCTCAAGGATGACGAGCTTAAATCTGCAGTGGCTTTTGTTCGATCACTCCACGGTACGAACCCGCCCGGGGCCAAAGCACCGCAGGGTGAAAAGGTGGCATTAGAGTGAGTCGGGGAGTGAGCCAGGGCTCGCGTGAGCTTCCGACGGACCATCTGGCCTCGACGACGAGAGAGGGCCACCGGGTATATCTGTATCCTGCGGACGTGCAGGGAAAGTTCAGGAAGTTCAGGCACTGGCTCAATGGGGTTCTGATCCTCATTTTTCTGACTCTTCCTTGGATTCGGATTGGCGGAAGGCCTGCAATCCTTCTCAATCTGCCGGAGCGCAGATTTTCGATTCTTGGAGTTCAGTTCTGGGCACATGATGTGCCTATGGTTTTTTTTGTGATCGCGGCGTTCGTGCTGACGATCGTGTTTATTACTTCGGTCTGGGGACGAGTTTGGTGCGGATACGCCTGCCCGCAGACTGTTTTTATTGACGGGGTGTTCAGGCGCATTGAGCGCTGGGTGGAGGGCGACTCGGTTGCACGCAAGCGCCTCAATGAGGGCCCGATGACCTTCATTCGCTTCAGGCTCAAAGCGCTTAAGTGGCTGCTGTTTGCTCTTTGTTCGCTCATCATCGGGCACAGTTTTTTGGCTTACTTTGCCGGTACCGAGGCTCTGGGCAGAATGATGGCCCACTCGCCGCTGGAGAACCCGGGCGCCTTTGGAGTCATGGCGTTTGTCTCCGGTCTGGTGCTTTTTGACTTTGGGTGGTTCCGTGAACAGTTCTGTATCGTGGCTTGTCCCTATGGACGCTTTCAGTCGGTGCTGATGGATGATCGCTCGATGGTCGTGGGCTATGACACCCAAAGGGGTGAGCCCAGGAAGGCAGGCGGTGACTGCATTAACTGCTACCGGTGCGTCGCAGTCTGCCCGACCGGTGTAGACATCAGGCGGGGGGCTTCGCAGATGGAATGCATTGCCTGCACGGCCTGCATGGATGCGTGCGACCGTGTGATGGAAAAGATCGGCAAACCCACGGGACTGATCCGTTACAAGAGCCTGATGGGTGATCTGAGCACTGTGACGCCGCTTCGTACCCGTTCGATGATCTATTTTCTGCTCTTGGCAGGAGTACTTTTGGCACTCTCGTACAAGCTCTCCACTCGTAAGTCGCTTTCGGTCGAGTTTGTCCGAGCCGTTGAAGCGCCCTATCAAGTGGTGCCGGGCCCCGCCTCTGGGACGGACGCACTCGTGGTCAATCACTTTAAAGTGGCCATCCGAAATCAGGCCTTTGAGCGGGCCTTCGTCTCGGTCCGGATGTCGGAGCAGTCGCGCGCACAGGGGGTGGAGCTCGTTGCCGTCCAGCCTGAGGTTCAGCTCGATGCGGGAGAGCTTCGAAGAATGGACGTGTTTATTCGCTTTCCTCAGGCGCTGCTCAAGGCAGGGGTAGGGAGTGCTTGGATTGAAACAGCATCGATCACACAGGAGGTGAGGCTTGTTGGCCCCTTCTGAGTTTTTGAGAGAATGGATCCCGTGGGCCGTGTTTGGAGCAAGCCTTTTGGGGAGTGCTCATTGTGTTGGAATGTGCGGCGGATTGATTCTTGCCGCTGCACCCCTTCCCGCCCAGGTGGCGCGGTACCACATCGGAAGGCTTATCGGGTATCTCACGTTGGGAACCTTTGCGGGATCGCTGTCATTAGGATGGATCGGGACACTGGTGATTGCCGCGGGATTGATCCACATGGGAGTTTCTGTATGGCGGGGGAGAGGGGTCCATTTTTTTTGGATCCCCCAGGCGTGGCTCAATCGTCTCTACCGAGCTGCGCGCGGTCAGGCTTTCTTTGTGGGACTGCTTTCAGTCGCTCTTCCGTGTGGTTGGCTACACGGATTTGTGCTTGCGGCAGCAAGCATGCACAGCCCGCTCAAGGGTGCGCTTGTTCTTGCTTTGTTCTGGTTGGGAACACTCCCTGCGCTCACGGCGACGCCATGGATTGCCTCAAAAGTGCTCACGCCGTTTTCGAGGCGCAGCCCTCGAATGGCCGCAGCCCTCTTGATTGCTGCCGGTTTTTTGGCGCTCGGCGCACGGGCCGCGCCGCTGCTGGGGGAGGGGCTGTCCGCTCAGATCAGTTCCAAAATGCAGTCCAAAATACGGTGTCACTGAAGCCTTTTCTTTTGGCATCATGGAGAAATGAAAGCCCTCCGTGCCCAGGTCTCGATTCTCTTGATTTTGACCCAACTCTCGAGCGTTGTTGTTCCGGCGCTAGCGGACGGGGAGAAATCTCGCGCTCAAGTCCTGATGGCCGAGTACGAACTGGTGCTCGAAGGCGCCAGGCAAGAGTTCGGCGAGGCTGCAGCAACCGGAAAGCCCGCACGGCTTGAGCAATCGGCCTCACTCCTGGCAATTCTAGGTGACAGCGCCAAAGGTGTGCTCAGCGATGCGCAATATGAAGAAGTTCAGCTCTCACGCTATCGCATGAATCTGGCCAGCAAGGCCGCGCCTTTTTTGCAAGGCTTGAGCTGCGATCCGCAGAGTCTCGAGATGCTTCAGTCGGTGCTGTTTAATCCGGGGTCAAATCTTTCGGCCTGTACTCCCAGTCAATCGGAGAAACCTGAAGCCGCACTTTTTTCAGAGGCGCAGGAGTTGAACGTCAAAGCTCTGGGTGAAGTCCTCGCCAAGACGGGCAGAGCCGATGTTCTTTCACGGATTCATCGGCCGATCGACTTTGTGAAGAGCAATCAAAAAGGCGCCAAGGACAAGCTTGCCCGTGCGGGACTTGAAGCGCTACTGGGTCAGCTAGCTCTGGTTTATGCTCAGGTTCGCGCACAGAACTCAGTGGTGGGAGAGAGCAATCTCTTGAATGAGCTTACGGAGAAATGGGGAATTCCGTCCTCCATTTGGGGAGATCGGCCAGAGCTCAGAGAGCAACTGGTGCAAAAGTATCGATCGGGACCAAAAAACCAAAAGGCGCTTGAAGAGGGGCAAAGAAAAGCCCTCGCGCGTTTCAATGAGTTTCAGAAGCGCATTCGAGACATGAACCAAAAAGGGGATCAGATTTCTGAGCAAGCTGAGTTCCTGGTCGATCTCAGTAAAAAGCTCAATACTCCGGGGGGGCTGGGGCATCTTCCAGAGGTGATCTTTACTTCGCCAGCCGAGGCCCTCCAGCTCAATCCCCACCTCATTCAGCCGCAGCAGCCTCTCGAAGGATCGATTGGGCCTGGGGTTGTCTTAAAGAACGGAAATGTCGTGCTGCCTGTGCTCAATCCGCCAGCTTGGGCGCCTTTGATGGGTTATCAATCCCCTGATCTGATTCTTGCGACCCAACAGAAAACTGCAAGCGTCGAAGCCTTAAGTGATCCCAATGGAGCAGCAGCCATGGCGGCCGCGCATTTTGAGTTGGCGCAAGAAAGTGCTGAACCAAGCGGATGGAGTGGTTTCGTGAAGTCACCGCGTTGGAAGAGCTGGAGCGAGCCGGCTCGCCGTGAGCAACTCAAGAAGGAGAAGTGGGATGGGCTGGCTCTCGATCAGCAGATCGAGTGGGAGTCCAAAGTCTATCGGAATTTGGAGCAGTCCTACGGAAAGGGCCTGGCTCAGTGGTCTCAGGAGCGATTCTATCAGTCGGCTCAAAAGTTGAAGGGTCTTGATCCTACTCTTCAAGAGACTCTCGGCGCTGTAGCGCTTGAGATGGGTTCTGGACCGAGCTCTCGTGCGACTGGTGTCCCGTCCGGGACATTGATTCAGGCGCAATCCGAAGTGGCGGGCCGTTATTTTGAAATAGAAGGCCAAATCGCCACAATCCAGCAGGAGCAGCTCGGTCAATTTCCGGTGATTGCTGCCAATGCAGCTCTTCAGAATTCTGGGAACTCCGTGACACTGGAGTTCTATCAGCAAAATCTCCGCCGCTGGTTGCTTCAGGCCGAGGGTTTGATGAAGGAGCTTTCAGCAAAGTTGGCCAGATTGTCATCTAACCCTAGTGACGTTGAGATCCGTAGCGTGCTTTCAGTTACTTTACGAAACGCTGATGTGATGGCGGGAGTGACCTACGACCATCCGGAGCTTCTGCCGGTGGCATGCTCGGCGCTAAAAGATTACGGCAAAAGAGATGGAGACCAGGAGTCGTTCGATGCGTACGCCAACTTGGTGACCGGGACGATTGCAACTGGGGCTGGATTTTTTGGCGGTCCCGTTGGGGTCGTAGGCTCACTTGCTCTCAACGGGTCCATGTCGGTCTATAACTGGTACCGCACTCGCGGCAGGATTCAGTCACTGGAGGAGAGGCAGAAATTGGCTCAAGGAGTTCAGGGGGCCTTGGGCGGAGGGGTCTCTGGGGCCCGTAACGAAGGGATGCTCGAGTTGAAAGAGCAACTGGAGCAGGAAAAAAAGGCACAGTTCTTCAATTACTTTGGAGTGGGCGCAGCAGGGCTGGGGGCCACGGCTTCAGTAGCGAGGGGAGCCTCAAATGTCGCAAGTGCCATTCGGGTTGCTAATACGGGTGCTGGCGCAGCGGGACTTGGGCTTGCGGTCAAGGGGGCTTCGGATGGACTTGAGTCGTTGAATCAGCTGTCTCAGGCTATTTCTGAATTTGAAGCTCGCTATGGGACAGATTTTTCGAAAATGAATCCGGTGCAGGCAGAGCAGTACCGCGCCCTTCGATCGCAAAAGAGTCAGGCGCTTTTTTTGACTACTGCAAGCTCGATTCTGATGACCGCGGATGCGATGCAAACCCATGGCCTTCATCTCGGGCGGGACTCCAATCCCAAAGCCAATCGGGGTCATGCCAGTGTCCTTGACTCGGAGCTTGCTTCGAAGCTCAGGCTCGCAGGCGAAACCATCATCGAGTTTTCTGACAACGGACGCAAGGCCTGGGTTAAGTCGCGCAGGGACGGGAGCGTTCTCCTAGAAGTAGATCCCTCTCAGCTACCGATTAAGAATAAAGACGCCCGGAGATCGCTTGAAGCCTTGTTGAGAAAGGCGAGGATGGACCAGGTCGCTGGGGTGGAGTTGCTTTCAGATCCGGTCGAGCAGGTCTACTCGATCCTCAAAGTGAGATACGGGGACAAGGCCGCCGAGGAGTGGTTGGGCTTTGCTCGTAAGGGCATCAAGGGGATGAAGGAGCTTGGTGTTTCTGAGCCCTGTACTCAAGGGTTTCTTCGTGGAGCTGCTTAAGAAATTTTTTTAATCACTCTTTGGTGAAAATTCCCACATGAAGAGGCCGGGAGATTCGAAGTGCTCGAAAGGTTCCTCAACATGCTTTTTGCCTTGATCCGGGCCCTGGCCCTCCTGCTCTGGGGGATTGCTGCGACGCAAGCGCAAGAGAGCGGGCTTGTCCGGCTCGACCAGATTCTGGTCGAAGCTGGGAGTGTTTCCGGGTTTCTTGCGCGACCGGACCTACAAGAAAAGTACCACGACGCTCTCAACCGCTACCTCGGTCCTGGCGGCATCACTCGCATTGATTTTGACAAGAACCTTGCTGACCTCAAGAAAGCTATCCAGCTTGCGCCGGAGCTCGAAGAGCGCCTCTGGGACACCCGCAACACGGGTGAGCCCACGCGCGTCGAGCTCGCCCTGGCGAGCTCAGGCCTTGAGTTGAAAAAGATGGAGTGGGATTGGGAGATGGGTCGTTGGAAGGAAAGGCTGACGGCAAAGGGCAAGCAGTTTCTGGGTGTGACCGCGCGCCCACTGCTTGAAGACAAAATGAAACGACTCTCGGCAGAGCTCGAGGGATTCACGCCGCAGGGGCGCAACAAGGCGGAGCGTGAGGCATTCGGCAGGGATTTCTTTAAGGCCATTCGAGAAAATCCAGACAACCATGCGCTCTTTGCCGCTCTCAAGTTGATCAAGAGCGAGGAACCCGGCGTCTCAGAGGGGCTGCGCTCTGAAGACGCCGATCGCGTACTCGACTCGCTCAAGGTGATCCATGACCCAAAGACCTTCAGCAAAGTGGGAGAAATCGAGGTGCCTCAGTCCATCCGCACTTTGGTGGCCGGATTTGAAAAGCTCAAGCCTGATCAGCCCCCACTCGAAGTAGAAGGCAATCGGGGTGCTGAGAGCACATTTTTCAAGGTCAGGGTCGTCCGCACCCAAAATCGAAATTCCAAAGTGGACTTGATCCCCGAGGGCAGTATTGGAAAACCCGTTCTGCACTTTGAGCCCGTTCCGCGGAGGTTTCACTCGATCTGGAAAGGATACACGGTGGCTGAGTGCGTGAAGGACAGTTGCCACCGGTACCTCACCGGCGCCCTGAAGGACGCAGAAGTGTACTTCGTGGAGCGAGGACTTTCAGAGAGCGCCAAGGCTGCCGGCGCGGTCCGCTCCTCGATGGGATTCGTGCAGGTGGTGCCCGTGCGCGACAAGGCCACGGGCAAAGTGTACGGATCGGTCGACCTCATGTCGCCCGTGCTCGCAAAAAATGGAGTGATCCGACATCCTACGACTGGAAAACTCGACAGCATTCCGATTTTAGAGTCGTGGATCAAAGCCTACAAAAAGCCGCTGGCCCTCAGTAAATCGGAGTCCATGGCCAACGCCGGCGTACTGCCGATCGCGAGGCGCTCACCCGGTTATCGGTTTTCTAAGCCGCTTGGCAGCGCCGACCAGTTCGAGATCGTAGACCCGGGGGCGGCCGAGCTTTTCAAGAAGATTCAGCCCCTGGTCAGTAGCTCCTTCCGCAACAACTGGGTGCTGGACTCCACAGTCAGCGATTCGGGAGACCTGCGCAGGCTCACCCAGCTGGATCGGACGCTGCTTCGAGATCCCGCCCGCATCGGCAAAGTCATAGAGGCAGTCGAGCAGATGGATTCTGCGGGGCTTAAGAAGTTTCTCTCTCCGGTTTTTTCTACGACTCACCCCTTGCAGCTCACGAATATCGGTAACGCGTTTCTCAAGCTAAAGCCCGGGCAGCGGCGCCTGCTGCTTCGAGCCCTTCTGTCACAGGCACCGTGGGATGCCGAGACCTGGCGCGAAGTACCCAGGTTTCTTGCTGAGCCCTCATGGAGGGCCAGCATCTCGCAGGGGCTGCTCGAGCAGGTCGAGTGGCCCCAGGATTTTTGGTTAAGGGTGCCGGCGCTGCTTGATCACCCGGTCTCTGCGCCTGTGATTTCACGCGGATTGATCCGCCAGCCGGTCTGGCCTGCTTTGGTGTGGGACCGTGTTCCTACACTCCTGATGGATAAAGAGTCGGGGCACTGGATGGGCGAGGCCTTCAAGAAGCAGGGACGCTGGCCTGAGGGTTTTTGGAAAGACGTTCCACGCCTGCTTAATCAGTCGGGAACGCGCGGGATCGCCCTGCAGGGTCTCAAAAACCAGCCCGAGTGGCCAGGTGAGGTGTGGTTGCGAGTCATCGAGCTTGGCGGCGATCCCGATCCCGCAACCGGGCTGATGGCGACGCAGTTGTTCTCAGGGCGGCAATTGTGGCCGGATTTTTTCTGGCAAAAGGTGCCCGAGCTGCTCAAGGATCCCAGGTTGGGGAATTCGATTCGGTTGGGGCTCAAGAATAAGGAAGCTTGGCCGGATAGCTTTTGGAAGCTCCTGCCTGAGCTTCTGATCGATCCTGTTATCGATCGAGAGACACTTTCGCTGATTCAGTCGCGGCTTAAGGTCGAAGCCTCCAGGCCGCTTGCACTGCCCGAAAGTTTTTGGAATCGCGCGGCCGATTTGCTCAGGGATGAAAAAAAGGCTCCCATCACGGAGTTCCTCCTCGGACGCGAGCCCGCCTGGCCCGAGAGTTTCTGGAGAATCATGCCGATGCTCCTTTCGGACCGTGAGCTCGCCCCCGTGGCGATTCGAGCCCTCGAGGGGCAGGCTGCCTGGCCCGAGAGTTTTCTTAAAAGCGTTCCTGGACTGATTTCAGGCAAGAAATTGGATTCTCCTTCTCGCTATAGGCTTGGCGTACAGCTCGAGAAGATTCCCGAGCTGCCCGTTTCGTTTTGGGGCGACCTTCCAACCCTTCTGGAAGATCCGGCCTCCAGGACTTGGGCCAAGAGATTTTTGAGGCTGCGCTCTGACTGGCCTTCGTCCGTCGTCGAGCGTGTTACCGAGTACTCCGAATCTAAGAAGGACGGCGCATTGTCTGCGTCCTTGCTGCTTCGCGATCGGCAAAAGGCCATCGCTTCGGCGAAAGCTGCGAGTGCCGGAGGCTGTGCTTGGGATGTGGCCGAGAAGGTAGCAAAGAAGGTAGCAAAGAAGCTCAAGTGAGCGCCCAAGTGCGTGGACAGGGGGCGGCCCAACGGCAGAATTCTTTCCATAGTCTTGGTGTCGCGTGCGCGACGTTACTCTGGCTGGGACGCTTTCTTACTTCATGCGCATGAAGTGACCAAATTGCTCATGCGCTAGCGCGAAGGTCTCTTTTTAGAAAATCCAGCTCTTGGCTTCCGATTTCCACCATCGAAACTTCCACGGGGCTTGCGATCTCCATACGCTGGCTTACGATCTCCAAACGCTGGCTTACGATCTCCAAACGCGGGCTTACGATCTCCAAACGCGGGCTT
>JBKCVM010000128.1:0-9866 GCA_046317855.1 Oligoflexia bacterium | reverse complement strand
CTATGAGCGAAGCCAAACTCGAAAGCCAGGCGCCGAATCGGCCAGCCTCCAGTCGCAAAAAATGGCTGATCGACAACTTGATCTCCTTGGGGACTGCGCTTTTGCTCGTCTTCACGATTCGCTCGAGCGTGATCGAAGCTTTCAAGATTCCATCGGGCTCAATGATTCCGACCCTGATGGTGGGCGACCACATTTTTGTGAACAAATTTGCCTACGGTTTTAAACTTCCCTTTTCAGATTGGTTTTCAGATTCACCCATCACGCTGATCGAGCGCGCTCCCCCAAAACGCGGCGACATCATTGTCTTCTTGTTTCCTCGGGACGAGAGCCTTCACTACATCAAACGTGTCGTAGCGATTCCAGGTGACACGATCGAAGTTCGAGACAAAGTGATTTACCTCAACGGAAGCCCCATTCCGCACGAACCCTTGCCGTCACAGGATGCAGAAAAGGTGTTGGCAAAACTCGATCCCAATAAATACTCCATCGGGAGCCTGGAGGCTTTTCAAGAGCATTTAGATTCTGGAAATCCGATCGTGCTGACTGATCGAAATAATTTCAGTACGCAGAATTTTGGCCCAGAGACCGTACCCGCGGGCCATGTTTTTGTGATGGGAGATAATCGAGATTTCTCAAATGACTCGCGATTTTGGGGATTCGTTCCTTTTAAAAACATCAAAGGCAAAGCCCTGTTCGTCTGGCTCTCGGTCTGGTTTGACCTAACGGACAAGGAGTTCACTTTTCGTCCAGAAAGAATTGGTACCTGGTTTAAATAACCATCCGCGTCATCCAGGCGATGGCGTCCACTCCTCCTGCGGCCGCGCGACGCACCCAACGTGGCGACGAATCAAGCCACCGCGCCAGAGAGGGAGCCCGGTACTCGTACTGATGAACGATCCAACGACCCACTGCTGTTCTCAGAAGAAACTGATCTCGAAATCGACTGAGTTGTGGCAAGCTCTCCAGATCAACCAGGTCCAAAAGTGAACTCACGATAAAGCAGGTCGTCCCACCCAAGGCTTTGTAGGCGTTCTTGAAGTCGCCTCTGTGAAGGGCCTTGTCGGCAACTAAGTACTTACGAAGAGTTTCAGCACACAGCCGCTCACAACGAGCCGACTTAGAAAAAACTACGAACTGTTCAAGATAGTGAATGTGCTCGCGGTTGCGCTTTTTACTCTTCATTCTGTCAAAGGTCCGGGCCAGATCCCAGTAGATTCCGGTAACCAAAACCAGCTCTGGAAGCTCTTTACTTTGATCAAATTGTGAAGGGTGAAGCTTTCCTGGCCCGACCCGCTTGGCGGCCTCCAAGAGCCGTAAATACGTCATGAAAGATTTCGTAGCTTCGCCATAGGACTCACGGATCAGGCTATCCACCCCCGTGCGGGCCACCCCCAAGCGCTTACGGATGCTGTCTCTTTTTCTTTCGGCCTCAGCTTGCTTCATTTCGCGCGCAATACGTGCTTTGGCGCGTGAACTCATGTTGCTGGCATTTTCCTGAACTTCGGGCTGTTCGGGATTTTTTTTGTCAGCCATATCTTTTCATCCTATTCCCGTCATCCTACCCCCGATGGATCCACATCGACAAGGATGGGCCACCTTTCGTTTCGAGCTTTAGCTCGGGCTGCAAGCAACGCCTGATGGAGCGGCTTGATCTTGACTGACTTCAGTAAAAGATCCCATCGAAAGATCCCTTTTGCTTTTTCCAGAAAAGCTTCGCTCGGTCCAAGGATCTCAACCCCCTCTGCCGTAAACCCAGAAAGCTCACTCGCCAGGGCTCGGGCGCGTGCACGAGCCTGCACCACTTCATTACTCTCCACACGAATGCGCGCCAGCCGACCCATGGGCGGATACCGCAGCGCCTCCCTCAGAGCACGTTCCTCCTCGAGAAAATCCTCCACCGTCCGTTGCCCAACGAGCACATCCAAGACGGCATGATCAGGTGCGTAAGTCTGAATCAAAACCCTGCCGGGAAGCTCGCCCCGACCCGCGCGCCCGGCCACCTGTGTCAGAATCTGCAACGATCTTTCAGCTGCCCGAAAATCCGGAAACCGAAACAAAGCGTCTGCCAGAACCACTACCACCAGAGTCACATTTGGAAAGTCGTGCCCCTTGACCAGCATCTGGGTACCCAACATGAGGTTGGCCTCGCCCGTCCTAAAGCGCTCGAGAACCTCTGAAAGACGTGAATTGCTGGTCACTTGGTCGCGGTCCAACCTTAAAACTCGAGCAGCAGAAAGAAGCTTGGGAAGCTCCTCCTCCAGACTCTCCGTTCCGGCTCCGACTGGAAGCAAATGATCCCCTTTACACTTGCTGCACTCATGCGGAATGGGCTGCTGATATCCACAAACATGACATCTGAGCTCATGTGCGCGCCGATGCACAGTTAAAGAGATGGAACAGTTTGGGCAACCCGCCACATCAGAGCAATCCTCACAGAGCAAAAAGGCAGCAAAACCCCGACGATTCAAGAAAACCATCGCCTGATGGCCGTCTGCCAGCGTTTGCTCGATCGCTTGGAGTGTTCTCCTTGCAAGCGGCGCTTGAATTCCCTCTACTTTTTCTTCTTGAGCAAGATCAACGATCTCCACTTGAGGCATCGGGCGTTCACGAATTCGTTCGCCCAGAACCACCCGCAGAAATTTTCCCTCCCGCACTCGCTCGAGAGTCTCGAGGCTTGGGGTGGCAGAACCCATCACAATACGCGCACCTGCGTTTCGAGCTCTCACGATTGCCAAATCGCGTGCGTGATACCTCACCCGATCCTCTTGCTTGTAGGTGGGATCGTGTTCCTCGTCGACTACCACTAGACCCAAGTTCTTAAGCGGCGCAAACACAGCCGAACGTGCACCCACCACGACCCTGAGCTGCCCGGTCAGCAAAGCAGCAGTCTGGTCTCGTCTCTGACCATCCGGTAGGGCTGAATGCCAGAGTCCAACCTTCACTCCCAGAGCCTCTTCAAAACGCCGATGAAGCTGCGGAGTCAGGGCAATTTCTGGGGCGAGGATCAAGACCGAGCTTCCTTGTTCAAGGTGGTTTTTGGCTAGGTGCAGGTAAATTTCTGTCTTGCCGCTTCCGGTCACTCCATGGAGGAGTACAGGTTTTCTGCTTGAATCCTTCTCGATCGCAAACAGCACCTCTTTCTGAAGAGCAGTGAGCTCGTTCAGCTTTGCAGGCTCGGCAAGGGTCCAGTCGATCTCTCTCGGCTCTCGCCGAGCACTCTTGAGCCCAAGTGCAGAAGCAGGCATGGCTGCATTGAGCACTTCTCCCAGCGGAGAGTGGTAGTACTCATGAGTCCATCGGCAGAGTTCATAAACATCTTGCGGCATCGAAGTCGCCGCAGAACCCACTTCGATCACAGGCTTGACCTGATCGAGCTGCAGCCCCGGCGGAAGAGCCGAGAGGGGGGCGGGGGCATCTGTCACCCAAGCGTGGGTACGTCCTCGACCAAAAGGCACAACAACCCAGCGACCTTGGCCCAAACCCTGGGCCTGCTCTACTGAAACGCGATAAGTAAAGCTCCAATCCAAGGGCCGTGGGACCGCCACTGAGATGAGCCGATCCGACTCACTCATCGAACGTATTTATAGAACGTTCGGATCAGCTCACGGACTTCACTCTCCGCAGCCATTCCGGCCTCAGTAAACCCGAGGTTTGCCAACTTTCGAGCTTCACCCCGACTCTCGTGAGGTTCAACCGGATTAAGAGTAACCTCTTGGACCTCTTCTCGAATGAGGCCCACGCCTTCGAGCCTCAGAGTCATCATGCGCGGAAAAGACACCTCACGTGCGGTTCGATAATTTGCAAAAGAGAACTCCATAGGCTCCGAGCCCGCCTGAGAGTTCAGAAGAAGGAGTTTAGACGGAAGAAAAGTATCTTTCTCGATCCAGAGCTGATTTCCTGACTTGTCCCCGATGACCCATGAAACTTGCAGACCACTGGGCTGCTTCTGCCTTGCAAGAAACGTCTTCTCTGCGTTTCTACGAGACTCTTCGTTACCAAGACGGAGAAGGTCTTCTTCAGTTTTGATCGGGATCTCCCAGCGACGCAGCAATGAAACCATCGGCGCCAATCGGCTCTCAAAAAGGAGACTGGTCACCAGCGGAGCACTCTCCCTATTTTTCAATTCGCCGGACTTAGGTGAATCGAATAGGTTTCGCTCAGCCCTGAAGAGCTCATTCTTCTGCAAATCCAAAGCAACGCTCTTCAGTACTCCGCTTTGAGCATCATAGTAAGTCTCTTCAATGAATTTACTCCCGCTGGGTACCCCCTCGACGGTGACCCCTTGGACGACTGCGCGAATACGCACCGACTTCAGAGCAGAACGCTTTTGACAAAGCTGTTTCAAAATAAATTCTGAAGGAGGGACATAAGCATAAGCCGCTGCCGAGGTGGACAACGCAAGCAGCATGAACAGAAATCGAACCCACTGTTTCATAGAACCAGTTTGGCCTTATTTGAGATGTTTTTGAAGAATCTCGCGCACTCCCTGCCTGAGTTCCGGCCGTTTGAGCGCAAAGGCAAGAGTTGCATCGATATAGCCCAAACGATCCCCCGTGTCATAACGGGTCCCCTCATAGATCGAAGCAAGCAGTCGCTCGCGACGAGCCAGAAGCTGGAGTGCATCGGTCAACTGGATTTCTCCCGCTGCCCCTGGCTGGGTCTCTTTCAAGCAATCAAAGATGGCTGGAGAAAGCACATAACGTCCGGGAATCGCAAGACGAGAGGGTGCAGCACCCGGCGCAGGCTTTTCAACCAGCGCCGTAACCTCCCAGAGACCCTGGCTCATGGGCCGGCCAGCAACGATGCCATACTTGCTCACCTCTTGCTCGGGCACTTGCATAACTGCGACCACCGAAGCGGACTCACGCTCATACACATTCATCAGCTGGCGCGTGCAGGGTACTTCTGAATCGATCAGATCGTCCCCCAGAAGCACGGCAAAAGGCTCCCGTCCGACTACAGGCTCAGCACAAAGCACGGCATGCCCCAGGCCCCGTGGATTCTTTTGACGGATTGAAATCACTTCGCAAAGTGAAGCTACCGAGCGAGAGATCTCTGCGAGCTCCTTCTTTTGCTTGTCGAGCAAAGAGTGCTCGAGTTCGTAATTGTAATCGAAATGATTTTCTATCGCCTCTTTGTGCCGGGCGGTCACCAGCACGATTCTCTCAATTCCGCTTTTGACTGCCTCTTCGACAATATGCTGAATCATCGGCACATCGACGATCGGAAGCATTTCTTTGGGAACAGCTTTTGTGGCCGGCAAAAACCGGGTGCCGAGGCCCGCAGCGGGTATGACTGCCGTCTTAATTCGAGATTGGCTCAGGGGCATTCAGTGTCCAAAAAAATCCGAAATTTCAGCGGCCAGAAAAGCGCTGATTCTCGGACTCTAGCTCGGACTGGCAAACGATGCAAAGTGTGGATGACGGATTAGCGAGAAGCCTAGCCTCAGAAATTTCATCCCCGCACTGCTCACATGCACCAAAATGACCGCTCTCAATTCTCCTGAGCGCCTCATCGATTCGACGGAGCACTGCGCGATCCCTGTTGCGAATTTGAACGGCAATTCCACGATCAGTGTCGGCAGAGGCTTGATCCACCGAGTCTGCCTGAATGAGGTCGTCGCTTTCAATCCACTCTTCAGTGGACCGACGAAGCCCTACAGCGAGGGTCTCGCGACGAGAAGAGAGTTCCTTTTTCAAACGGGCCAGCTTTTCCTTGCGTAATGCCATACGGGGCGCGAAACTTAGGTCGGCCAAAGCTGAAAGTAAAGGTAAATTAACGCGGCATGCCTAGACTACAGACTGTTGATTTGATTCGCCTTTTTTGCGGCCTGGTCACAGGGGTTCTCACGGGCCTGCCGGGATTGGCCCCTTCTCAGGCCATCGCGGCGGACTTTCGATCACCCCGAACAGTAGGACTGGGAGGCGCAGGGCGTGCCAACCCGATACTGAATGACGCCATTTACCTCAATCCCTCTTTCGTTTCATTTCTACCGGTCTATAGCTGGTCGGCTAACTTCAAAGCCCTTCGAGAAGGTCGCGGCAGGGCATATAACGCTTCGGTCCTAGATGGACGCTCTGAACTTTTTCAAGCGGGTTTAGCTTACCAAGTGCGCGATAACTTTACGGCCCTGCACTTGAGCGGTTCGAGAAAGATCACGAGCAATACAACCGCTGGCGTGGGCGCAAAGCTCTTCTTTTCGAAAGATCCTTCAGCCCTCTCTAACTTTCGAGACTTCACTGCTTCAGTCACCCATGCACCCCTCGATTGGTTACAGGTTTCAGCCATCATCGAAAACATCGATCGGGGTCAAGACTCGGCCACCCTGGGCCTTGAGCGCGAACTCATCCTGGGCACTCGATTCAAAATTGCTGAAAAGTTTTCGATTTTTGCTGATCCACATTTCAGCCTTGAGGGGCAACGGCCTCGAGGGCTCCTGTCCACTTATGAAATCGGTGCCGAAATGGCGATTTTTCAAGACCTCTACTTGAGGCTGGGCCGGTTCAAGGACAGCTCCATCTTGGAAATCAACCGACGTGCGGACGGGTATGGCGTGGGTCTGGGTTGGGTCACTCCCCGCATTTCGATCGATTTTGGACTGGAACATATCCAATCGCCCGTGAACCAAATCAGCCACACCACCGGTGCAACTCTCTATTTTTGAAATAGCTGCGTGAGATTTGAGCGCGGAAATACGCGAGTGAGTAGTTTCTCTGAAAGGACCTCACTGGGAGAGCCATCTGCTGCAAGTCTTCCTTCATGAAGAACCCAAAAACGATCGGCAAAACGAGTGCTCATCTGCGGATCATGCGACACCAACACAACTGACACTCCCGTGATCATCAGAGACTTCAGCCTAAGTCCCAGCTCCACCTGATAATCGAGATCCATTTTTGAAAAAGTCTCGTCGAGAAACAGAATAGAGGGTCCCTGCACTAGACCTCGCGCAAGCAGGACCCTCTGTCGTTCACCGCCGCTGAGGGATCCCAACTCTCTTCTTCGCAAAGAATCCAATTCACAAAACTGCATCGCCGACTCGATCTTGCTCTGAGCGATAGATCCGCTGGCGGAAGAAGCGAAAAGGCCTGTTGCGATTGCCTCTTCGACTGTTACCGGAAACTGTGAGTCCAGCTCTGAGCCTAAATAAGCAACGCGCGATGCGCGCATCCTTGGGGAGAGCTTGGTCCAATCTTGGTTATTCCAAGCAATTTTGCCGGTAAAGTGGTCCGGTTCAAAACCCAACGTGCCCGCCAAAACCTGCAGTAAAGTGGATTTTCCTGCACCGTTGGGACCTATGAGTGAAATCCACTGGCCCGGACGAACCGCAAGACTCACCTCTTTGAGGAGAGAGCCTGAGGGTTGGCACCAAGAGACCCGAGAGCAATCAAGACTCGTAAAATGCTCAAGCATGAACTTGAGCCCTCTTCAGAGTCCAAAAGCCATACAAAGGAACGCCAAGAAGAGCTGTAACCACTCCAATGGGGATTTCTCGAGGTGAAAACACGGTGCGTCCCAGAGCATCGGCAACTACCAAGACAATCCCACCCAACATCCAGCACACAGGCAAAGCCCGCCAATGCGCGGCACCCTGCCAGCGGCGCACGGCATGGGGGACCATGAGCCCAACGAAACCAATCATTCCTGCAAACGAAACCCCCAAAGCAACCAGAATAGAAGAGACGACCAACACTTGGCGACTCAACTCGTCTACAGGTACTCCGATCGAACGAGCCTGACGCTCCCCCATCAAAAGAATATCTAGTTCACTGTGGCGTCGCCGAATCAATAGCGTGAGAGTCAAACTCAGGACTACTGCCGTAATAGCTCCGGCCGTAGTGGCTCGAGAAAGATCTCCCAGGAGCCAGACCAGCGCCTGCCCCACTCCACGAGAGTCCGAAACAGCCATCACCAGAGCCACCAGACTTGAGCCAAAGAATCCAAGCAAAACTCCCATCAAAAGCAAAGCTGGGCCACGAGTCTTTGCCAATACTAACGGGAGCGAAAAAACTGCAGCACCCAAGAGCGGCCCCAAAGCTGCGCCTTCAAACAAAGATGCGGACGCTGAGGCCCCGAGCGCCCCTGAGATCACCGCTCCACACGCTGCGCCTGAAGAGACCCCCAGCGTGTAGGGTTCACAGAGCGGGTTTGAAAAAAGTGCCTGTAGCAGCATGCCAGCTACCGCTAAACTTGAGCCCACCCCAAAAGCTAAGAGCGCTCGCGCTCCGCGGAGAGACCAAAGCGTGCTGAGATCCACTTCTCTCCAAGAGAGCTCTCCCACCCAAAAAGATACGGCAAACGCACCCAGGGCCAGAAGCAACAATACCCAAAACGCCCTCGATGCTGGCTGGTGAGCAGTCTTTGGCACCATGCACGTAAAATGGATCGACGCCCGCTTCTGGGCAAGAGTTAAAGTGGACTCTGCGCTCTAGCGGGACCCCGCTTTGACCAGGGCTACTAGAGCTTGGGCACCGCGAATCAGACCAGCACTCGGGAGGGTGAGTTCATCAGCGTCCACGACCTTGACCTGATTTTTTTGAACAGCCTGTAGCCCAGGGTGTCGCCTGCCCCACCGTAATGCCAAGCCCTCAAACTTCTTGCGTTCAGCCCTGAGTCCCAGCACGAGAATGAAATCTGGATTCTTTGAAACCACCGCTTCTTCTGAAACCCGCGGATATGCCTGAGCAGTTTGAGCAAAAATGTTTCGAACACCCAACCACGTCAGGAGCTCTGGCAGAAAGTCGCCTTTCCCGCCGACCGCAACCAGAGGGTCCGCATCGAGCTGAAAGAAAAAACTTCCTGAGAGGACACCGCGCAACTCTTGAAGCCCCTTCTCAAAAAGCCGAGCCAATTCTTCACCGCGGAGCGGGTGCAAAAGGAGAGCCCCCACTCGACGGTAGGCCGCAGAAATATCGGACAGGCGAGCAGTAGAAATCCCGACTCCACCTGCGACTAAAGGGGCCTTTCCCCACTGAGGATCAAAAAGAATCAGTGAGGGCTTGAGGGCCACGAGTTTCTCGTGGGCAATGGCCGTGGAAGACGCGACCTCAAGAGGTTTCTGTCCCGGGGGTGGCTGAGTACTCACCGAAACACCCACCACTCGATGGTCCTCGCCATCAGGAAGAATGTCATAACAGATTGAGGCCAAAGCTGGAGTCAGCGCCACCACGCTCTCTAAGGCTCTACTCTTTTCACGCACCGGGTGAGACACCGGGGCCGCCCAACCCGACGGACATGCCCCGATCCAACTGCTCAACAAGATGGCAGTCAGCCGATTAAAACTGATTTTCCCGGCCATTCAGAAGGGCATCCAGGTTTTTTTCGTGCCGGGCAAGAACCACAAACAAAATGGCTGCTCCGGACCACAGATGAGGACCAGGCACAGTGGTCGGGAGTACAGAGTGAGTGATTGCGACCACGAGTAGGCCCATCAAACTCGAAAGAGATCCCATTCTATTTGCTAAAAAAGTCACTGCAAACGCAGTCCCGCCAGCAAGCGCCGACCAGGGCGACAAGACAGCAATCACTCCAAACCCTGTTGCGACTCCCTTACCGCCATTGAACCTGAGCCACGGCGAGAAGCAATGCCCAAGCACCGCACAAAAGCCTGCAGTCCAGGATAAAACGGGGCTGCCCAGTTGCCAGCTCTGCTCAGAAAACTCCAACCAGCCCGGGCTTACTGAGAACACTCCGCCGGAGGCAACCAGGACCGCAACACTTCCCTTGAGCGCATCCAGCAGAAAAGTCAAAAAACCTGCCGGCCAAAAGCCGAGGACTCGCGAAACATTGGTCGCTCCAATGTTTCCGCTTCCCTCTTTTCTGAGGTCTGCACCACCAAAAACACGCGCTACGAGGAGCCCAAAAGGGAC
>JBKCVM010000127.1:0-8719 GCA_046317855.1 Oligoflexia bacterium | reverse complement strand
CGCTCTCATGGATGCGAAACATTTTAAGCTGTTCGTCGGTCAAACGTCCGCCGGTAAACTGCTTCATCTGCTCAACCCGACGGCCAAGCTCCCGGTTGAATTCACTGATCGAGATCGACTCCCCATCCACGGTTCCTGCGGAGCTTGCCCTGCTCAGGCCCCCACTCAGGCCCGCTCCCTTTCTGGGAGCAATCAAATCAGACAGAATAAAAATGGCTGCAATCCCACCCACAATCAAAGTGACAGTGACGGGTCCAAGGCGGTTTCTCATCGTGGTCAGCATAGATCCTCGTTTTTTTGTTCTCAGTTACTCTTACGGCATGGGCGCTGCGCTAGAGCTTGCGTTCACAAGTTGTGTTCAGAAGTTGCGTTCGGCCGGGCCTGTCATTACGATGACTCTCGAAGCTCATGTTCAAATACCTAAGAGAGTATCGGTTTCAGATCACGCTTTTTCTTTTCATTCTCATCCCGTTGATTGCGATCGACACCTCCACTCGCTCGCCTCGCAACTACCGGTTTTACGATCGCTGGGTGATCAGCCTCACCGCTCCCGTGCAAGCGGGCATCCAATGGGCGCTCGATCAGGGGGCTGCAGCTTTTCAAAACTACGTTTTCCTACTCGACACTCGGCAAGAAAACTTACTTTTGGTTACCGAAAACCGAAAACTTCTCAATGAAATCGAGGCCCTTAAAGAAACCGTCCAAGAAAACCTTCGGTTTAGAGAGCTTCTCAATTTTAAGGAAAAGCTTGAGCTCGAAACGGTAGTGGCCCGAGTCATCGGTAAAGACGTCTCCACTGAGTACCGAGCAATCCGCCTGAACCGTGGAGAACGCTCAGGAATTCAAAAGGACATGGCTGTGGTCACGGCCCAAGGAGTGGTGGGAAGGGTACTCCGGACCACGGCTGACACCGCGGATGTGGTCACGATCGTGGACACTCTTTCTGCCATCGACGCCATCGACGCACGCTCCCGGGCCCGAGGCATCGTCGAGGGTTTGAGCGACGACCTCTGCCAGCTCAGGTTTGCGCTTCGAACAGACGACATCGCCCCCAATGACGTTCTGATCTCCAGCGGCTTAGGAGGGATCTTTCCAAAAGGAGTGGCGGTAGGGATTGTCTCAAAGGTAACAAAACAACCCTACGGAATCACTCAAGAAGTCGAGGTCCGACCTGCGGTCGACTTCTCCAAGCTCGAAGAGGTCCTGGTCATCACCAAAAAAACAAGGGAGACCCAAACTTGAAACGGATCATCCTCCGAGTCTTGAATGGGCCCATCATGATACTGCTGATCTGCGCGGTCGTGGCTGTGCAGAGTTCTCTCTTTATTTCTTTTCCGCTGAATTGGATCCAACCCGACATTCTCCTGCTCCTAGTGATTTGGTTCTCGCTCAAGCGTGAGTTCACTGAAGGAGGCATTCTAACGCTGATCCTGGGCCAAGTGGCCGAGACTCACAGCAGCTCCCCTGCCGGTGCACTCTTGGTAAGCTACATGGCAGTCTACTTAAGCGTTAGGCTTGCCGCTCAACTGATTGTCATTCCTGACTTTCATTCTTGGATTCGACTGAGCATGATTTCTTCAGCGCTCTGGAAACTCTCGTCCCTTCTCGTCCTGATGACTCTTGAAAAAGCTTCCCTTCAGTGGCGGCACACTCTGATCCACCTGATTCCATCAGCAGTAACGACCGGTCTCGTAGGGCTTTGGTTTTGTCCTGCGCTCGATCGTCTGGACCGACTCACTCATAAGAACCTTTTACTTGAGCAACGCCTTTCAGATGACCTTAAACTGGCTGAGAACGAGGGGCTCTAGTTTATGTCCTTTCTGGGTCAAGAACAGCAGGTCAGAGAATACCAAGATCGCTTCAGATACCTCTATTTGGTACTCGGGCTTGCCGTCTCGGTTCTCGTTCTTCAGCTCATTCATTTGCAGATTCTTCAAGGCGACAACTTGCGCATGGCTTCTGAAGAAAATCGCATCAAACGCGTCAAAATCGCATCCCCTCGGGGCATGATCTTTGACCGAAACCGAACCCTGCTTCTGGACAACAGGCCAGCGTTCGATCTTGAGATCATTCCGCAGTACCTCAAAGACTCTGGTCGCACTGAAGAAACACTGACTCTCGTTTCTCGAATCATCAAAACTCCTCTTTCAGAAATTCAAGAAACTCTGACCAAAGCGCGTGGCCAAGCCCCCTATCTGCCAGTCAAGATCAAGACAGATCTCAGCCGCGACGAGGTCGCCGAATTGAAAAGCTGGCAAATCTCCACCCCCGGCGTCTCTGTCGAAATGGAGATCAAGCGGACCAATGTCTACGGAGACTTGGCCGCCCACATGCTGGGCTACATTGGTGAAGTCAGCCCCACCGAACTCCCCCGGCTCAATCAAAACCCCACTGGCAGGCGCTATAAGCTGGGTGACAGCATCGGAAAATTTGGTCTCGAGCAGAAGCTTGAGGAGACCCTTCGGGGCGAAGACGGAGAAGAATGGGTCGAGGTCGACGCGCTTGGCCGCCGTAAACTCTCTAAATACCGCGGACGTTTTCTGGCAGAAAACCAAGGCAAACCGGCAGTGCCCGGAAAAAACCTGGTCCTCACGATCGACCAAGACCTTCAACAAGCTGCGCTCGAGTCCTTTGGAGACAAGGTGGGTTCAGTCGTGGCCATTGATCCGCGCTCGGGAGAGATCCTGGCGATGCTGTCGAGGCCTTCATTTGATCCGACTGAGTTTTCGCGCGGAATCCCAGCGGCACTTTGGACTCGACTGCTTGAAAACGACAACAAGCCGCTCCGAGACAAAACCATCATGGACCACTACTCGCCGGGATCGGTTTTCAAGACGATCACTGCGATTGCCGGACTCCAAGAGGGAGTGATCGACGAGCACACCAAATTCAGGTGCACTGGCTCGCTCAGGCTCGGAAACCGAGCCTATCACTGCTGGAAAAAAGAGGGCCATGGCGACGTCGACGTGGTCAATGCAATCACCAAGTCCTGTGACGTCTTTTTTTACAGAGTGGCCCAGAAACTTAAAAGCGTAGATGACATTGCTACCTGGGCCTTTCACCTGGGACTGGGCAAAAAGACAGACATCAATCTCCCGCGAGAGACCTCGGGCCTGATTCCGACAGAAGCCTGGAAGCAGCGACGCTTTGGGCAGGAATGGACAGGCGGCGAGACCCTTTCTGTAGCCATCGGCCAGAGCTACGTCCTGACCACCGCCCTGCAGCTGGCCAACACCTACGCTTCGATCGCAAACGGCGGAACCTTTTACAGGCCCATGCTGATCAAACAGATTGAAACCGTAGATGGGAAATCCGTTCAAATCAATCAGCCTGAGATCCTCGATCAAACACGGCTCAGTGAAAAGACCTACGATCTGATAAAGAAAGGCCTTTGGGGAGTGGTCAACAGTCCCAATGGAACTGCGTTTGCTCAACGAATTTCTGGCGTAGATTTCGTTGGCAAGACCGGGACAGTACAAGTCATGAGCCTTGCAGCAAACAAAATCTACCAGAAGTGCGAGAACATGAAGTTCCGTCAACGGCATCACGGAATGTTTGCTGGATTTGCTCCCATGAACGACCCAAAAATCGCAGTAGCCGTGGTGGCCGAGCACTCCTGTCACGGCTCCAGCGGCGCGGCCCCCATTGCCCGAGCAATCATCAAAAAGTTTCTCGAAAAATACTACCCTCAGGAGTTTAATCCCAAGGCCCTTGCGGAGCGGGCTCGCACTCGGGGTGAAACCCCCTATTCGTATTCGGGGGTCGGCCAACCCTCGAGTGCCTCGGACCAAGAGGACGTGACTCCAGAAACCCGTAACTCAACGATGGAAGCCCCAAGCCAACCAGGAGCCGACTAGGACTCGACTAGGAGCCAAATGAACTACAGCTCAACAGAAAGAGATCTGGACCAGCAAGGCTTTGAACCGCGCTCGGGGATGTACGAGGAGGATCTGCGCAAATTCAATTGGAACCTGCTCATTTTACAGGTTTCACTTTTTGCCATCGGCATCTGGAACCTTTTCAGTGCCTCGGGAGTTCAGGACAAGTCCTTCGGTCTTTATAAAACCCAGCTCATCTGGTTTGCGATTGGCCTGATTCTCACTGCAACGATCCTTCTGTTTCATTATTCGTTTTTCTCTCGAATCGCTTACGTCATTTATTTTGCCAATGTTGTGCTCTTGGCACTGGTGCTGGTTGCCGGCAAATCAAGCCTGGGAGCTCGGCGCTGGATCGGCTTTGGTCCCATTAGGATTCAGCCCTCAGAGTTCATGAAGCTCTCACTCGTCATCTGCTTGGCAAAATATTTTGAAACAGACCGCACCTCAGGAGGCTATGGGATCAAAGAGCTCATCTTGCCCTCGTTGCTTTTGGCCATTCCAGTAGGTCTCATCATCTTGCAGCCCGACCTCGGAACGGCGCTCATCTTGGTTTTTACTTTTACAAGCATGATGCTTTTTCTGAAGGTCAAAGCCAGAACCCTGGCTATCTTAGCTCTCTGTGCGGCAGCATCGGCACCGTTGGTTTACAAGTTTGGACTCAAAGACTACCAACGCCAGCGCATTATTTCTTTTATCGATCCGTCTTCTGATGTGCGCGGAGCCAACTACAACCGACGCCAATCGCAGGTAGCGATCGGTTCAGGTCAGCTCTTTGGAAAGGGCTACCGAAAAGGGACTCAAAGTCAGTTGAACTTTTTGCCCGAGCACCACACTGATTTCATTTTCTCCGTCTTTAGTGAAGAACACGGGTTTGTTGGGTGCATCATCCTGCTCGTGCTTTACTTGGCTTTTCTGACGCAAGGACTCTCGGTGGCCTACCAGTCCAACGACAAGTTTGCGATGCTCATGTGCCTGGGCATATGCATGGTGTATTTTTGGCATATCTTCGTAAACATGGCGATGGTGATGGGCCTGCTCCCAGTGGTGGGCGTTCCGCTTCCGTTCTTGAGTTACGGCGGTAGCGCATTGATCACAGCGATGTTGGGTGTCGCAATTCTGACGAACGTGGCTAACAAAAAAATGATGTTCTGACCTGCTTCATCGACGGAGGAAAAGAGGGAGAAGAAGGAGGGGGGGAACAGTTTAGAATTTACAGCCTAACAAAGGGGGATAGAATAAGGAGCTATGAAAAACATTCGCCTCGTTGCTCCTCTCACCAAAATCTCTTTTTTGGGAACCTCCTTCTTGCTCATGGGCCTTAGCATGCCAAGCTGCCCCGGAATGGGAGGCCTCCAACAATCAGTCGACGCCCTCAAAGCATCCGAGACTGAAATGAAGGCCAAGATTGCGGCCAACGATGCCGCCGTGAAGGCAGCCAAAGAAGAGCTGGCCCAGCTCAAAACTCAGCTCACCGAGGTCGCCAATGTTGTACTTGCTCAGAAGACCACTTTAGAAGAAATGAGCAAGACTCTGGCCAGTATGCCCAAAGCTGGCGCGGCCAAGCCAAAGCCCGTTAAGCGCCGCTAAGGTTGACCCAACGGGCTCCTTGCCAAATTTCTCGTTGCTCTAGCCAACGATTCAGAAAATTGAGGGGCTCCCATCGGGCTCGGCTCCACTCGGGTGCAATGCACTCTTCTGGATGGGACGCAGTGGCACAGAGTCTCTCGACGTAGATCTTTGGATCAAGCCAAGACAAGAATCGGCCCACCTGATCTGCATACTGCTCAAGCGACAGGACATCAAAGCCCCCATCCTCACGCCAGCGCCTGGCGAGTTCAGTTCTCTCCAGGACCATGAGCTGGTGAAGTTTTACGCCGTGCGCGCCGGATTCGTTGATCTCGCGAGCAGCTCGCTCTGGGGTATCGGGCAAATCGGTTGGACTTCCAAAAATCAAATGCACCCCCACGTCCACTCGTGGGGCCCTGCTTCGAACCCGGGCAATCGCTTCTCTTGAGCATTTTGCATCATGGCCCCGATCGAGCCAAGCCAGCGTCTGATCCTCAAAGGACTGGACCCCAAGCTCAAGCGAGAGATGCGTCCTGTGCGAAAGCTCATCCAAAAGGCCTAGCACCTCATCGGGCAGGCAGTCGGGACGCGTCCCAATGCAGAGTCCTTTGATTTCTGGGTGTGAAAGTGCCGCTTCGTAGATCTCCCTGAGCTCAGAGACCTGGGTATAAGTGTTCGTGTAGCTTTGGAAATAAGCCAAAAATCGCTCAGACGAGAATCTCTCTCTAATCTCCGGAATGCGCTGGTCCAGCTGCTCACGAATCGAGTTACCTCGACCGATTTTGCCGTAATAGGAGCTTGAGCCTCGAATGTCACAAAAGGCACAAGCCTTGCTGCCCAGCTTTCCGTCCCGGGTAGGACAGGTGAGGCCACTGTTCACCACTACTTTGTAGGTGCGGCCTCCAAAAGTCCCTTTTAGGTGTTCAGAATAACTATAAAATCGGTTCAAGCACCCCAGATCTGCCTTCTTGGAGAGCAAGAGTCAAGTATTGCTCCCCCTCTGCCGATACGCAGTTGATGAGGTTTGCTTTTCGTCCCGTAGCCTTAATCCTGATCCAGACGCTGATCCTGCCTCCGCGGGCTCTGGCAGGGCTGACCTATCAGGACGTAACCGATGTTGTCGTGAGGGCTGATCTACAAGACCCCCTAAAAGAGACCCTACCCAAGGAGATATCAGAAAAACACGAGAAGACTTTTCAGGAGCTGAGAGCTTTGCTCACAACAATCGGCGAAGAAAAAAAAGCCGCATCAAAGAATCAAAGACCGTTTCAGCTTTCATCCGATCATCAGCTCAAGCAGCGAATCGACTCTGTTCACGTGAATGTCAGGCAAATCTCCGACCAAATCTCCCCTATTCTGAATGACCCAAAAATTCCACCGCCCGAGAGACTCAACATTCTCAAGACGTGGATCAACGAGCTTTTTCTTCCGCTCGTTCAACTTCACGCAGTTTTGGGTAAAGAGGATCCGTGGAAGGCTGACCAAACCTACTTCAACTCGCTGCTCCCAAGGCTCCCAAAGGATTTCAAAAAAGATCAGCTTGAAGACCTTGGATTGCAGACCAAATCCTGCAGCGCTGATAGTCAGACCCACCCACTCCAAGGGCCACTTGAAGTTGTGCTGGATCCCATTCAGTACATCCTGGCCGACTCTACATCAACCCAGTACGCCCTCACTAAAGACAACTATCTGCGTTCTCTGAAGCTCACGACTCTCTCGATGATCTTGACGCAACTCAGTTTTCACAGACAGCTCTCAGGAGACCCCTCACCCATCTCAGTCCCAGAGAGCTGTCGCAAGACGCTCACCCCTGATCTCCCTGAGTCAATCCAAGTGCCCGAGCTCGATCCAACTTCTCGAGACTCCCGATTCGAGTCGTTCATGAGCAAGCTCGGACTGGACACTCTGTCTCCCCCCTATGCTCACGCTTTTGTGCAACAAGAATTTGGCAAGCCTTCAGCAAAAACACTTTTGGGTTACGCGCCCTTTGAAAAATACCATGCCGCTCAAAGGGCCCAGCAGGTCTTGAAAGAAAAAGAGCGTATAGGCAATTACGCTTCTCTTGCCCCTATTGGATCGTTGGACTTAGGCGAGCCCGCAATCCAAGATGCTGATGCCTTTGATGCTGTGATCAAAATCCGCACAGACGCTCTGCTCAAGGCTCTTTCGGACAGAGCGGGCTTGACTGTTGGTGAAAGTGTTCAACTCTTCAACGACTATCTCGGTATGGTTGCTCACTCGGAGGACCCAAAATACCAAGACTCCAAAAAAGAGTTAGCTCTTAAAGAGCAGCTCGAGGCAAACGAGCATCTTTTTAAGCTTCAAATGGATCGAGCGCCCGAGCGTTTCCTTATAAGATACAGAGATAGCTTGAACCTCGTTGAAGACCAGGGTTGGGATTGGGATCCAGAGGCTGAAGAAGCTAAACGGCGGGTGAAACTTGGACTTTGGCTGAATGGATCGATCGACGCCGACCTAAAATCACTCAAAGCCCCCGCAAAAGCCCCTCCTCTGATCTCAAAAAAACTTCGAAATCAGCTTAAAAAAAACCAAGTCACTCTCGACTTTCCACCGGCAACCAGCCCGATTGGATATCGACGCTGGGCAGTGAAGCAACTGACTGCAGCCATTCAAGACCGCATCCTTCCAAAATTAGAGCAGTTCAGATCTGATAGAGACAAGCAAGGGGCTTTCAAGAATCCTGAGCTCGTCGTCTTCTTACGTCAGCTTGCCAATGCTTGCGGAGCAGAAACGAAACAGGATCCCACTGAAATCACCTGTCCAGGATTGCCCAAAGGTAAAAATCGAGTCTGGGACTTCTTTGAGGATCTGCTGGCTAAGGTTCAAAAATATCAGTTTCCCGACCGCTCCGATGGCGACGGACTCGGACCTCTCACTTCAAAAGAGCGCAGCTTCTTTGACGGACCTTTAGCTAACAGTTGGTTCTGGCTCGTCAAAGCAGGCCAACTCCCAGAGGCCACGCTTTCAGAGTGGGATCTGATGAAATCACAGATGGCAGAAAATCCATTTACCGCTGTGAGACTGACCCTGCTCATGGACATTGAAGAAGCAGAGCGAGAGGCTAAATCAGAAAAAGTAATAGCCCTCAAAAACACACTCAAGGTTCTCGAACTTGAAGGACCCGTTAAGCCCTACCACGCCAACCGGATTTTAAGTCCTCAAGAAAGATTAAATTTCTGGAAGCAAACCGAAGAAAAAGCCGAGGCAGACCATCGCGATCTCTATTCTGCCTCAGCGAGTGGAATCAACCCCAA
>JBKCVM010000126.1:0-16396 GCA_046317855.1 Oligoflexia bacterium | reverse complement strand
TCCTAGGGCCATGTAGAAATTCAGGTTGGTTTCAAGAAAAAGATTCTTAAACAGCTTCACTCCAGAGGCTGAGCTCGTAGGGCTTGCTGTCTTGGCACTCACAATAGCGCTTACTGCAAGATCTCTGGAGAGCGCATATTTAATACTCACCCCAGGAACCGAGGGCCCCAGAACCGAATTCACAAACTGTGCGTTGTATCCCACGCCCAGGCGCCCTTGGAGGTCCCGAGCGTTCGCAGGCAAGCTCCCCGTGAAAACAGCCAATAAAACAAACAGGATTCCAAGAGCCGCCGGCAAAGTGAGTCTCAGAATTCGCCTCCAGCCGAGTACAAAAGCTTTCATGATACGGCTGAGCGTAACTTCGAGCTAAGCTTTTGACAACCCTGCGAGAGTTCTCTACAAATTCGGCCATGACCCAAATGGTGACCCAAACAGCAGCAGAATTGACAGAGACCGATCTCAAAACCGATTTCAAAAAGGATTCTCCCGCCTCGAGTTCTTGGGCCGATTGGGCTCAGTCACACTGGCGCAAGCTTTTGCTCGCAGGGGTTGTGATCCTGGGGGCTCTGGTGGGGGCTCTGGGCGTCCGAGCAGGGCTCCAGTCGCTCGAAGCAACAAAAAACAAGAACGCCAACAGTGCTCTGTTTGAGGCTCGAAAAAAAGCTTCTGGCTACGAAACGGTAGCGGAAACTTGGCCAGGAACACGGGCTGCCTTTGAAGCGCTCATGGCGCTCGGGGATATCGAGGCCCAGAAAGACCCTAAAAGCTCCAAAGCGGCAACCTGGTATGAGAAGGCCGATGCTCAAACTTCAGATCCGCGTGAAAAACTCTTAGCAAGGTACTCTGCGGCTTACGCACGAGAAAAAGAGGGCAAGCTCGATCTTGCTCTCTCTCAAGTGGAGTCTGCTCAGAAGTTGGGGCTTACCCACCTGAAGGGCGAGCTTGCCCTTCAGCGGGCGCGTCTTCTGGATCTTCTGGGTAACAAAGAAGAGGCAACGAAAGCGTTTGATGCAATCGTTCAGGACTTTGCCGGTACCGAGACGGCTCGCACTGCCGAAGGCTGGAAGGCCTCTCGATGACCGTCCGTACTTTCATGGGTTCCATCGGACTTGGGGGGTTCTTTCTACTGATCGGAGCCGGTTGTTCTGGGCCTGAGTTAAGAAGAGGGTTCAAGCCAAAAGCTCCTGTTTTCGAGAGACAGTGGAGTATTGCCACTCGTCAAAGGCCTAATGAGGCCGGTGAGCGTGGAGTGGAGTACTCAAACGCCGTTGTTTTTGAAAACACTGTCATCTTTGGGACCTCGGAGGCTGGACTCGTTGCTCTTTATCCGGAACTCGGTGGTGCAACCCGGTGGGCGTTGCCGATCAAGGGCGGAGTCACCAATGAGATCCATTTGCATGGGCCATTTCTTTATTTTGGCGCCGCCGATGGTCAGTTTTATTGTGTGAACGTCGAAACGGGTCAAGTTCAGTGGAGATACGAACTCAAGAACCCCAAAATCTCTAAGCCCACTTTTCACGGTAACAAGCTTTTCATTACCACGACTGACAACGCAGTTCTTGCGTTTGAAGCGACCACAGGAAGAAACCTCTGGATCTATCGTCGCAAAATCCCCGAGGGGGCAACCGTCCATGGCGCCTCGCAACCATGGACGGATGGCGCTGAGCTCTTAGCTGGAATGAGTGATGGCTATCTGGTGGTTCTAGATGCAGTCGACGGAAGGGTGAAGTCTGAGAAGCGGCTCACCAACCGAACCAAGTTCACGGATATCGATGGTTCGCCCGTTCTGAACGGGCAAGTGTTTTACGTGGGCTCGTATGATGGGGAGCTTTACGCCTTGAAGAAGGGGAGTCTCGATATTCTCTGGAAGATCGAGGCAGGAGCAGGCCGTTCGGTGGTCATAGATTCTGGCACCCTGTATGTGGCTTCTTCCGACCGAAAAGTCCGCGCCGTTGATCCTGCGAGCGGCAAAGTTCTGTGGAGTTTTGAGATGGATGGGGGGGCGCCTACTCAACCCATTGTCACGGAGCGCTGGGTCATTGTGGGCTCAAGCTACCAATACTTGTATGCATTAGATCGCAAAACGGGCGAGCTTCAGGACCGTTGGAACGTGGGGTATGGGTCAGGGTTAAGTGGAAATCTTTTGTATGACGCCAAGCAAAAGATGCTCTATCTGGTTTCGGGAGCTGCCAATCTTTATACGCTTCGTGTGAGATAGGTCTTTTATGAAGTTGAAGTGCGCTGGTTGGTTTTGGGCTTTTCTTTTTTCTTTTCTCGGAGCCAGCCTCCTGAGGCCTTCATGGGCGAACGAAGCACTAATGGATCAGCAGGAACCTCTTCTTGCGGATAAAATTGCTAAAATTCATACATCGCTCAGCACCCCTCACTGGCTAGATTCTACAAGCTGCGCTCAAAGGCTTGCCTCAGTTTTCTCTGAGCTTGAGGCTATTGTTCCTTCACGCGAGATCATCAAAGAGTTGGGAGACCGAGTCGGCCCCACGATTCGTAATCTGTTTGTCTCCCGGCTTGAACTTCAAACTAGACTTCTTGAGCTGCATCAAAAAGGGGTCTTGCTTCAGGAGTGTGCTGACGAGGCTCGAAATCTCATGCGGGCTCTACGCTTTGGTGAAGAGTACTTAGCCGAAGCCTGGTTAAAGCCTCCTGAATTCAATCCAAAGAAGCCCGCGCCCTATCTTGCCGGCAAGTTTCCATACCTCCAATCTGCCAGTCTAGATTCTCCTTTTGATGTGACCCAATTGCGCTCAGGCGATCTTTTGCTGAGCCGAGGCAACGCTATTGCAAGTGCAGCAATTGCTCGGATGGCTGATGTGAACGGTCAGTTCTCTCATCTTGCCCAAATTCACATTGAGCCCGAGACGGGGAGCCTCTGGGTATTGGAAGCTCATATTGAAGTCGGAACCACTGTTCGTTCATTTGAAAAGTACGCCGCCGATCTGAATCCAAGAGTGATGGTACTGAGAGCTCGCGAGCCGCGCGATCAGCACCTTGCTGCCCGAGCAGCTGCAATTCAGTTTAGGCGACTCAAAGAGGCTCGGGACCGCGGAGGCTCTGTGCCTTATGATTTTTCGATGCGGCTCGACGACTCCTCTGAACTTTTTTGTTCGGAATTAGTTTACGAGGGATTTCAAAAGGCAGCGGGGCAGGGGGACTTTGTGATTCCGCTCTTTCAGAGTCGCATCACTCCAAAAAACAGGGATTTTTTAAATCGCATCGGAATTTCAGTCTCTCAGACCTTTCTGCCCTCCGATCTTGAAGTGGACCCCCGCTTTGAAGTTCTCGCCGAGTGGAGGGATTTATCTCGGGTGGCTAATTTAAGACGGATGGATGCCGTGCTCGACCGATTTTATGATTGGTCAGAAGTGCATGGATATCGTCTTACGCGCCGCGATATTGGATCCTGGCTAAAGAAGACTGTGATTTGGCGACTGAGGCGCTGGCCGGGGTTTTCTGAGCTCTTGAAAGATAGATTTCCACTGAACATGTCACCATCGACGATAGAAGCAGTATCGGTGTTGATGGCGTTTGGTCAGAGTCTTCTTGAGAAAGCTCAGGAGCTGGACACTCAAGCGCTTGCACAGCGAGGTGTTTCACTTTCGTTTACAGAGCTGAACCGAGGTTTGGATGCTCTGCGTGAAACGGACTTAGAAAATTACTGGGCTTTTCAACGGGCTCAATCAGGCCATTTTGAAAGGCCTGCTTTCACTCAGTACTTTCATCCTTAAGGCGCACCCTTGAGTCCGATAAGAAATATTATGTAAAGTAAATATTTACTGCGGTGCGCTAAAAAAATTGACTGAACCTTTCTTTCTCGGTAGCTGCCCTCCTTGTTGTGGGAGGATTCAATGCGTTCATGTCTGCTTTCGAAGTTCTTTGGCTTGCCGGCCCTACTGGGTTCGGCGTTGATCTCGGGTTGTGGGAGTCATTCTGAAAATCTAGCCGGTACCCCGGTAGATTGCTTCAAGATCCAAAACGGAGTGCTGACTCAGTACGAAAACAGCGCCCGTTGCCCTAAAGATGTCGTCATTCCTGAGGGCGTTACCAAAATTGGGAAGCTAGCCTTTAATGGTTGTGGACTCACCTCAGTGGTAATTCCCGTGGGCGTGACGGAAATAGAAGGTTATGCGTTTGCTAACAATCAACTCACTTCGGTTATGATTCCTGAAGGAGTGGTTGACGTTGGCGGCGAGGCGTTTTCGAGAAATCAGCTCACAAAAATATCCCTGCCGCAAAGTCTCACGCTGATTCGTTATGGGGTGTTCTCGAGCAACAGACTGACCTCGGTTGAGCTTCCTGCTAAACTAGCCGAAATTCACTCGGGGGCCTTTTCTGGCAACCCTCTGCGCTCAGTGGCGATCCCTGGAAGGTCCTGGTGGAATGGGCTAGGAAACGGTGCCTTCGATGAGCAAGTAGAGCTCACGTCTCGGTAAGGTAATCCCCTCGCCTGTCGCCTCGAAAAATCACCGAAGGAAGCGCTAAAGAACCCTCAGGACGCGGACCCCAATGTCAAACGCACCACTACTGACCACGCAATCTCTTGGAATCTCTACCTGAGTGAGCTCGTTACCAAGAAAGGCTTGAGTCCCGATCCGATTAAGCCCTTCAGAAAAGACGACCGAGTCAATCTTATTCAAAGAGAAAGCATAATCCCCAATCTCTCGCACACTCTCGGGCAAGATCACCGAAGAGAGCAGATTCAGGGAGAACGCCTCTTGGTCAATTTGAGTGACTCCTTGCGGAAGAGTAACGGATGCCAGGTTATTGACGGCAAAGGCCCAGGCTCCAATCCTCTTAACGCCCCGAGGGATTAAAGCACTCCCGAGACGGTTATCTCCAAACGCCCATTCTTCAATTTCAGTCACTCCATCTGGAATTTTGACCGCGGTGAGCTGATTGCCAGCAAAGGCATGCTTTCCGATACGAGTGACACTTTCGGGTATTTGAACTCGAATTAATTGTTTTTCTGAAAACGCATAGTCCCCGATCTCAGTCACTCCGTCTGGGATTGATACTTCTCTGGGGCAACGGGCGCTTTTTTCATACTCGAGCAGAACCCCGTCTTTGATCGTGAAGCAGTCAGCTGGCGCTGGAGTGTTCACTTCCAAGGGTAAAACTTCCCTGCACCCAGAAAAGATCACTACGCTCGAAAAAGCGATCAAAACCAAAGAACAATAAAATTTGGTCGATTTCATGTGAATGACCCGCTCCTCTACCGGGAGTAAACCAAATCCGTCAACATCAGTGTTTGCGATTTCTTTGCAACTCTCCCCTCTTATCTCAATGACAGCCTGCAAACCCTGGCGCTACAGTTCTCGTAGAGGACTATTCAAACTTAGTTTTAAAGAAATGAAACCAGCCCCAATCCCAGCAGATGAAAGTGCCCGGCAGGACGCCTTGGATGGTTTCAAGATTTTGGACACTCCGCCGGACCCCGCTTTAGACCAACTGGTGCAGATGGCTCAAGCCATCTGCGAAGTCCCAATTGCACTCATTAGCCTCGTCGACCGAGATCGACAATGGTTCAAAGCAAGACAGGGCCTTGAAGCAACGCAAACCGGCCGTGGTGTTTCATTCTGCGGTCACGCTATCTTACAAGATGAGATTTTTGAAATCGAAGACGCTCGTCAGCATCCAGACTTCTGTGACAATCCTTTAGTTACGGGAGATCCGCGCGTTTGTTTTTACGCTGGCGCTCCGCTCCTCACCCCCGGACCCTCGGGCTCAGTGCGTCATCGAATCGGCACGATTTGTGTGGTCGATCATGTTCCACGCAAGTTGACTCCACTGCAGCGTCAAGCGCTGGAGTGCTTGGCTAAGCAAGTGGTCTCTTATCTGGAGCTCAAGCAGTACAAAGAGTCAGTTCAGACCGTTCATTCGCAGCTCGAAGAGGCGCAACGAATCTCTAAGATTGGCAGCTGGCAGTACAATCTGGTTACCGAACAACAGAGCTGGTCTTCTGAGCATTATCGGATCTTTGAGATTGCGGAGCCCCAACCCAAACAAGAGTTGTATCGGCTTTATCGGAGTCGAATTCATCCAGAAGACCTCCCCGAGCTTGATCGATTGATTCAAAGAGCCATTCATGAAGGCCAGGATTTTATCTATGATCACCGGGTCTGGCTCGATGAAGGCAAGCGCATCAAATATGTGCAGGGAATTGGAAAAGTCATTCGTGATAGCTCCGGCAAACCTGCGATTTTGAACGGAACTTGCCGCGACAAAACTGAGGATGTTCAAAACGAATCCCGTTATCGCCTGCTGATTGAGACCATGAACGAAGGGGTCGTCATTCAAGACACCTCTGGCAAGATTATTGACTACAATCCAGCGGCATTGCGTATTTTAGGGCTGAGTGCAGATCAACTTTTAGGTCGCACTTCTATGGACCCTAAATGGCGTGCCCATAAAGAAGACGGTTCGGATTTTCCCGGCAATGAGCATCCCGCCATGGTGGCGCTGGCTACTGGAAAGCCTGTTTCAGATGTCACGATGGGCTTGAGACTCCCAGATGACGCGCACAGATGGATCTTGATCAACGCGGTCCCTCAAGAGGGGCCTCGCGGGCGCACGGTCACCACGACATTTGCCGACATCACCGCACTGGTTGAAGCCCGTGAAGAAATTCGTTTCATGCTAGATGCTCTAGGAATTGGGATCTGGAAGTTCAACCCTGGCACTCAAGAGCTCTATTGGGATCCATCGATGTACCGGCTTTATGAATGCCAGCCCCATGAATTTAACGGACATTACGAAGCTTGGCAGAGTCTTCTGACTCCCGAAGCAAGGACCAGAACCCTTGAAGAAGTAGCAGCCGCTCTTTCTGGAAAGCACGAGTTTAACACGACTTTTGAGATTCGAACTCCAGCTGGAAAAAAGAAGCATATCGCCGCCCGTGCTAAAGTTGTGATCGACGAAAAGGGAGTTCCTGCATTGATGTACGGGATCAATTGGGACCGTTCTAAAGAAGTAGAAATGGAAACTTTTGTTCAGCAAGAACGCGCAAAAGCTCTTCATGCAGCCAAGCTCGCGTCCTTAGGTGAGATGGCCGCCGGCATCGCTCATGAGATCAATAATCCGCTCGCGATTATTGCCGGAAACATTCACCTACTACCCTCGATCCGAGAGCATTCAGAGAAGTTTCTTGCGAGACTTGAAGCTTTAGATAAAGCAACCAATCGGATCGCAAAAATCGTTGGAGGCCTAAGAAAATTCTCCCGCTCCTCGACTGAGACCGAGCGCAAAACAGTCTCTGTTTCTGACGTTATAGCAGAGGCTTTGGTCCTTACCGAGAGCAAGGCAAAGCGCCACTCAGTGGAGGTAGAGGCTCAGATTCAAACTCAGCGGCAGCTCCTCTGTGATCCGGTAGAAATGGAGCAAGTGCTCGTGAACTTGATCAATAACGGGATCGATGCCGCCTCTCAGAGTGATGAAAAATGGGTGTTGGTGAGAGTCCTTGAAGAAAACGGCGATTTAGTGCTGCAGGTCCAGGATTCTGGCAAAGGGATTTCGAGCGAGGTTGAGCAAAAGCTCTTTCAGCCCTTCTTTACAACTAAGGCAGTAGGTGAAGGAACGGGACTCGGGCTCTCGATTTCTAAAGGAATTTTAGAACAGCATGGTGCAAGCATTGCACTCAATCGAAGAATGCCGTGTACCTGCTTTGAGATCCGTTTTAGCCATGCTTAAAGTTTATTATTTGGATGACGAGCAAGATCTGTTGGATGTTTTTTCAGAGACCCTTTCGTCACCGCAAGTGCAAGTCAGAACTTTCAGTGATCCGGCTGCGCTTATTGAAGCAGTTCAAGAGGCCCCCCCTCATTTGCTCTTTTTGGATTATCGGCTTCCGCGCACTACGGGTGATGCAGTGGCACAAAAACTAGATGCCTCAGTACCCAAGGTGCTGGTGACTGGCGACGTGCTGATCCATACTCAAGTCCAGTATCTAGCCGTCTTAACCAAACCTTTTGAATTAAAAGCGGTTCGTGAGTTGATTGACCGCGCCTTAACCAACTTAGCAGGCTCTTAACTCGACTGGTTTTAGGCCTTACTGCAACACTTTGATCATGTCCGTACAGGCTTTAAATCAAGATTCTTTTAGTTTTGATGGGCTTTGTAGGCTGATGCGAGAGTGGACCGGAATTCTGGTGGATTCAGGAGAACAGGCCTCAGTCCTTATGGCATGCCGTTTAGCTCCGCTCATGCAGGAGCTTGGCGTCGCAAGTTATCGGGATTATCACCAGCTTTTGCGGGCAAGTCCCGAGGGCTCATCAGCTCGAGAGGCCTTCGTTAATGCACTTTCGATTCATACCACTTCGTTTTTTAGGCATTCTTACCAGTTTAAATACTTGAGGCAGGCCTACCTGGATCACTCACGCCATTCGAGTGCTCCTTTTAGGGCTTGGTCGGCCGCAGCAAGCGTAGGTGCTGAGGCGTATTCGATGGCCATGACTTTAGAGCAAGCTCGACCCTCAGGATATCGGATCCTTGCCACAGACATCGCACCTGAGGTGCTGGAGAGGGGTCAGTCGGGGGTTTACCTTGACCGCGAATGCGAAGGCTTGTCCCCTTCTCTTCGAAAAATTTTTGGTCGCTCCGTTCGGTATGGTGCCAATCAGCCCGCTTGGGAGGTGTCGGACGTCTTACGGCAACGCATCCTCTGGGCAAGGCTCAACCTCACTCGCTCTGAAATAGGGCAAGTGCGCTCTGTGGACGCGATTTTTTGCAGAAATGTCCTGATCTATTTTGATGCCCCCACCATCCAGCAAGTGCTCGAAGGCCTCTATTCAAGCCTAAAGGCCGGTGGGCTCCTGGTGCTCGGCCCTTCAGAAGGGGGGCTCTTGCAGTCTTCGATCTGGGAGTCTCGCTTTACGAGATTAGATGGGGCGGTATTCAGAAAGAACGAACTGTGCTAGCCTCAGCCCATGTTTGGTTTGAGCCTTGGGCATCTCATCATCTTATTGGTAGTCATTCTGTTGTTTGGTTCTCGGAGACTTCCTGAGCTCGGAAGTGCTCTGGGTCGCGGCTTGCACGCTTTTAAAAAGGGCCTCGAAGGACCGCCTGAATCCAATCCCTCAACCCCCTCAAAAAAGCCAGGCTCGAGCTCTTCTTCTGATAGCGACTCTGATCCCAGTCGACATGCGTAAGCTAGGACACACCTAGGCAATTCTTTCGCTCAGTTAGTGCTCTACCGATACACTTCTAATCAAAGGGTCACCTTACGATCCGGAGTAGAACGTGAGTGGAACAATGGTCGCATCTAAACTGAGTTGGGTTAAAGCCTTTGGTTTACTGAGCTGGCTTTCTGCAGGCTTAGTGGGTTGCTCGCTCCAAAAAGCAGGTCCACCCATGGCCATCCGAGTGGATGTGGCCAAGATTGCTCAAGCGCAGGCTGCTAAAGGTGGAGCTGCCGTAGCCCAGGCAGGTAAACCCGTTTCAGAATACCAATGCTTGATCGTGCGAGCCCGAGGCTCTGGGCTTTCATCGTTGGGTTCCCCGGGCAGAAACTGTTCCCCTCAGTCATGGGGGATTTTTAGCTCTTCTTATCTGAACCCGCTGCATTCTTCAGCACCAGCAAATGCAAGCCGAGAGCTTTTGATTGAGCTTTTGATTAATGAAGGGCCAGATCGGGTCTTTGAGTTGATTGGCTATAATCCATCTGACAACGGAACTTGCGCCCAGTGGACCGGAAGAACCCTGCCTCAAAGGCGATCTGAGTTTTTGCGTGAGGCTCACGTGCTTGCAGCCTCTGAGCCCGTTTCGATTTTTGGTCCTCTTTCTATCTCTCTGAGTCCAGTTGAAGCTTCAGAAGACGACTCTCAGTGTGACGACTACATTTTTTCTCAAAACGCAGTGACTCTGCCGGATCAGATTTACTCTGGCGTAGCAAATGCACTTCCGGCAGCGCCCTACTTTTGCTCGCTACCCGGGATTCCCGTTGAGTTTTGGCTAGTTCAGAGCGGAGTGAACGGCGATGAAGAATTCGCACTCAACGGAACAGCTCTCAACTGTGGTGACGGTCAGAGCGGAACCACTGCTGGAGTAGTTTCTCTTGAAGGGGCTCTTTACGCAGATCAGGCCCTCCCAGGGCTTCCGTCAAAGTGGCGAATTGTGCACGGAAATGCGATCCAGGAATTTCCGGTCACTGTTTCTGCTAATCCTTCAATCAGCGTCACTTCTGTGACGATGTCCACCAATTCTGCTGAAGTCTATTTCACTCCTCTGCCTGGAGTGAGCCAGTACACCCTTCGTTATTCAAATTTTCCGGACTTCACGAGCCCAAGCGGGCCCATTTCTGCAAATGGCTCACCGCACCTCGTTACTGGTTTGCTCCCGGGGTACAACCACTATTTTCAGATCGAGGCAGAAGTACCAGGTTTTGGGACACTTCTATCGGCAATCAGCGGCCCTTATCGCTCAGTGAACCCATTGCCGGCAGCAAGTTGGCCTTTCACAATCTCAAAAATCATTACTGATCCAGGTGCATCCAACCCCCGAGCACAATTGAGCTGGACCGAAGTGACTGGCGCGACTCACTACCGAGTGAGCTATTCGACTTCTCCTAGCTTTTCGAGCTACTCGAGCACTCAAGAGAGTGCCGCGCTCTCTGTTGAAATCCCTCAGGTGCTCAGCCCTTATCTGACTTACTACTTTAGGCTTGAGGCAAGAAACGACTCTGGAACTTGGACCGCTTCAACTGCTCCCCTCGCCTCAGGTCAGTCCATTCACTTTGCGTATGGGCAGACATCTGCTTGCGTGACCGGTACTGACGTCAATTTTGTGCGCACCACTCCTACCGGGCAAACGGCTCCTCTGAGCTATTCTGTGACGCCTGCGCTAGGGGCAGGAGTGAGCTTCAATGCAACCAGTGGCAATTTAACGCTGAATGCGACTCAAATGCCTCCCCAGTTGAGTTTCAGCTATCAGGTTCTAGGCACTCGTCCTGGCCAAAACGGGCTTGTCTCAGAAGCAAGAGTGGAGCTTCAGTTTGGAAAGAGCGGACTGCCGCTTGAGCTTCAACCTCCAGATGGAGTCTACGGGTTTGGTAATTTTCCGACCAGTGCAGGGGCACAAAGCCCGAGAGTCTATACTCTTACCAATAACGACTGTCAGGCTAGGACTCCGAGCCTCACCCTCTCAAACCCTTCAGGAGGTGCTACGCCATTTTCGATGACCCACACTTGCTCAGGTCAGCTGGCTTCTGGAGGCTACTGCACGGCAACGATCACTCTCACTCCAAATACGACCGGGGTTGTGGCCGGGGCCTATTCTTCGTCTTTGGTTGCTCAGGCATTGCCGAGCGGATTCACAAGAACAGTCCAGTTCACAGCAACGCTTACTGACGCACAAACTCGGATTTGGGCGGGCGCAACAAGCAACTGGAACAACCCCAGTAACTGGAACCCCTCTGTGCTCCCAGGTCCGAGCGATTTGGTCGTCATCCCTGCAATCCTCCCGAGTGGCTTAACTAGACCCAGAGCTGATTTTGGTGATTCACCCCTCCCTACTGCCGGAACAATCTTGTTTGAAGATAAAGCACAGCTAGAAGTTTTGGGTGGAGGCACTCGGACCTTAGCTCAGACCTGGCAGGTAGCCCCAGGAGGATCGGGGAATCTTTTTCTAGGAAGCGGACTTAACTTGGATACAGACTCGCTCAAAATAGCCTGGGGGAGCACTCTCACAGTGAAGTCGCTCGCTGGGGGACCCTGTTCGATCCCAGAAAGCAGCATTAGAGCAAATCTCGTTGAGTTTGATGATCGAAACTCCTACTCCTCCTACATTTGGGTCGATAATCCTTGTACCGAGTTTCAATTGGATGGAAGCGGCGGTGGGGCAAACAACCTAGGAAAAATGACTGCTCTGAGCTTAAGTCCAGACCCAACTCGGGTCGGAGTTCGGGGTACCGGCCAATTTGCCGCATTTGGGGGGGAGGGTGGAACCCCAGTTGAGATCTTAGGCGCTCTGCCGGCCTTAACGAGGATTGGAGATAACGCCAGGGTAGAAATCAAAGGAAACACGGCGAGTCAGTTTGAAAGAAGGTTCTCGCAAATAGCCTCAGGAGAGAGCCACACATGTGGACTCTCAGCTAAGGGGCAGATCTTATGCTGGGGAGGCGGTTCGTATGGTGCATCTCCAGAACTCGTTTTCCAGAACGTCCAAAATCTACAGTTCGAGTCGATTTCTGCGGGTTCTCACCACACTTGTGCCATTTCTACATTAGGTCTTCTTTATTGCTGGGGTAACAATGGTTCCGGTCAGATTGGAGACGGGACATATAACAATCAGCAATTCCCCACTCTCATCGGGGATTGGTACCAGCAAGTTTCTGCAGGACCTACGCATACTTGTGCGATCAGGGATTTCCCTTCTGCAGGGCGACTCTACTGTTGGGGTTCGAACACCTCCAATAATTTAGGGGGTGGTAGTTCCTATATTGGGCAATCAAATCTAAATAGTCCGATCCTAGTAGATGACACTTCTTCTTATTTGAGTGTTTCTGCCGGAGCCTCCCACTCTTGCGGCATTACCACCGCTGGAGTTTTGAAATGTTGGGGTAGCAATACCGACTACAGGCTAGGGCTCGGGACAAACAGTGTGCCCGATTACAGCTCTCCTCAGGTAGTGTCTCCGGGCACAACCTTTCAGTCCGTCTCCGCAGGAACCTATCACAGCTGCGCGATCAGTACGGCGGGAGAGTTGAAGTGCTGGGGCGGAGTACCCTCAAATTCTAATTTACTTGGAATTGGCGTGGCCGGAGCCACCGAGCCCACCACTGTGGCTGCAGGACAAACTTACCGTTCAGTCCGAGTAGGGATAGAGAGCACGTGCGCGATTCGCACCTCAGGCAAAGTGGATTGCTGGGGAGAAAATCCCTTTGGGATTCTTGGCACAGGGACTCTGGCTGCTCGAAGCTCCCCGACGCCGATTGATATCAATACAAACTATTTTCAGGTGTCGCTAGGATCCAATTTTGCGTGCGGCCTGCTCGAGGCTGCTTCTTCAGATTTGCCGATCAAATGCTGGGGCAGAAATAATCAAGGGCAGCTAGCCGGACCCATCGGTTTTGGTTCAGGAGATATTTTGGCGCCGATTCGGGTTGCAGAGAACCGTGCCTTTTACTTGGGTCAAGATGCAAGTCTGAGTATTTTAGACCCGTCTCATACTCTCAGCGTGGAGGGATCTGTCTTCTTTGATGAATCGAGCACATTCAAAACAAGCTCGAGCTCAACTGTTATCCCCCAGTTCAAACAGTCTGGAGCTTACGGATCTCGCGTCAGGTTCAATGGAGATCTGGATGTGCCTGGCTTGATTGAGCTGAGCGCCGACAGAATCGAGTTTGGGCCCAAGTTCAACAATGATTCAACCTTGACCCGTGTTGCTATCAGAGTTCCAAATTTCGTACGGCAGCGCCCTCCAGCGATTGGGGGTTCAGGTCTAGTGGGACAAGAGATTTACCGTGAGGATCCTGACAGCGGCTATACGAACCTGTCGGTTTTAGATCTTTTGACAGCCGGGAGCTCACAGCCCGTGGCAAAATGGCACCGGCAGTATCCTAGCTCTCCTCTGGCCGGGTCGCTTAGGCAAAACGGCGCTGGCTTCTCTCCTACGTGGGAGATGTGGCCTGTGGGCTATTCTCCGTGGAACCCCAGTGCCTGGCTGAACCCTTGAGTGTGCCGGGGTTAAGCCCGAGTTAATCCCGAGTTAATATAGACGCCATGCCACGTTTGAGCTAGAAGCCTCGGTCGCAGGTACTGGGCTTGATGTTGTTTTTCTTCTGCTTTTTATTCTCTCTTTTTTTGGGATTTACGGCTCATCTGAGCTGGGCCTTTTCTTATTCAGATTCAGGCCAAGCTTGGTACAGCTACTCCGCTCGCGTTGAAATGGAGCAGGTCAGGCGGCCTACCCCGGCGCAGGCAAAAATTGCAGCGGAGGATCAGGCAAGATACCTTTTTGGACCTTGGGCGTTTTCTGATCCCATCGCAGTGCCTAGGCCTGGAGCTGATATTCAGCTCGGTGAGATTGAAAAGATCGGGAACGCAAAGTTTGCGGTGCACTACCACTACCGCGGAGCTATTTTGCTGCAAAAAAAGGCGTCAGGCATTCAAAACAATCTGGGGCAGTTGGATGCCATTTTGCCCCTGAACCCTAAAACGATCTACGAAGCCGCCAAAGTCAAAGACCAAACCCCCTGTACTGACCCCACTTATCCGTCAAAAGAGAGTTTCTGGTACTTTTGGGCGCCTGCACCTCATCACCCAAAGTGCCCGCTCATTGAAGGGATTGATTACATTCGTGTGAGCGGTCGGTTTGAACGAATATTAAACACAAGTGAATCCTTTCCTGATTACAGCAGACTCGTCGATGCCCAGACCGGATCTCTTGAGATTTCTGTGTTTTTTGGAATGGACCGGATTGGGCTTCACAGTCCAGATCCAGACACGAGTGCCGACGAAAATGCCAAGAAATACCTTGCAGTCCGGAGCAGTCTCATCAATTTAGGGTATGAGCTGGATCGCTTGCGGCGCGACGAGAGACAGAGCCTTCTCTCGGATCAATCCGTGAATGCGTCTCACTTTACGTATGAAAGGCTCACACTCAAAACTCCTCGGGCTCTTCTTGTCGTGAATTTGTATTTTGGGCCCACTCTTCTCAACGAAAAAGGACGAGCTTTTCACCAACTCTACCGTATTGCTCTTGGAAGCCACTCTGTTGTGATCCACAGCGGCCCGTCTGAGCTTGGGCTCGCCCTGGACCCAGAGACGATCGAACAGGAGCGCTCTTTCCAGTTTTCGATTCCAAAAGAACGTTATCAGATCTTCTTTTTCAATAGCTCACCCGGCTACTCGTCTTACATCGATCATTATTTTCAGAGAAAAAAGACGCGCCAAGACCCTCGGGGCATCCGCAACCTCGATATTGTAGCGGACTGGACCCCCGCCCACTCAGGGCGCTTGAGTCAGGCAGCTCTCGAAAAGCCCATTGAACTTGCTGTCTTGAATGCTGTCGATCACTGGGCAAGAACCGGCAGCTGTACTAGCTACACAAGGATCCTAGAAAGCATCCCTCTCGAGCGACTCGTCGCAGTAACTGGGGAGCGTGAGCCTTCTTTTGATTAAGAGGCAGGTCAACCGACAATCAATCCATGGGCGCGGGCAGCCTTCAGCCACTGTTTCGCACGGTTTCGGTCAACGGGAGCTCCTGCTCGACCTGACTTCCGGAGATCAGATCCCACAATCACTCCAGAAAATGCCTTTTTTGGAAGTTCCTTAAGATTTTGGCTTGAAACGCCACTCCCTAGGATCAGTGAAATCTTGTGCTGCTGACAAGTTTCTAATGCCTCAGAAATCCGAGCTTCAGATGCAAGCCTTCCGGTCGAAGATCCTGTCACGATCACGCCATCGGCCCCTCCGCGCAGAGCTGTTTCTTCAATGGCTTGCGAGAGCGTCTCACTCGAGAACTGACGCGCGTGTTTAACCCAGACATCTGCAAAGATCTGGATGTGTGTATCTAAGAGCTCCCTATCTCTTAAGAGCTGCGGGGCTTGGCCCTCGATGAAACCTTGATCCGTTGCTGCAACTCCTGACAGCACATTCACCCTAACAAAGTCGCAGCCCGTGACGGCCGCGACTGCGACGGCCGAGCGAGCGTCGTTTCTCAGGATATTGATTCCGACCGGAATCCTGAGCCCCTCTCGCACTGCACCAGCAATCACTGCCATGGACGAAACAGTCGACGCTTCGACGCGCCCGCGTTCAAACGGGGCATCGCCAAAATTTTCTATGATCACCGAATCAAATCCCATGTCTGCAAATAGATGGGCCTCAGTCACAGCCCACTGACCGGCCGCACGGAGAAGCTCGTGCGCGGAGCGTCGACTCTTGAGCGCTCTCACAGAACCGGGAAGCGGCGGGAGGTGCACGACCGCACACAGCCCGAGTCTTTTTTGCTTCATTTTCCGGTGACCTTTTTCCAGAGTCCGGACCACTTGCTGACTTTCTGCGGCTCAGATGCCCCCGCCAAGAGCTCACCCGCCTCTTGTTGGGAGATCTTGCCGCTCTTGGCAGCCTGCTCGACGATACGGCGGGCCTCTGACTCGGACATTTCATCGGAGGCATCGGGTGGGCTTACGCCGGCCTGGCCCATTCCCATGCTTGCGGCGAGCTGCTTAAGTTCTGGCGGCATGAGTCGGTCTAATTCGGCTGCTTCGCGTGATACGTCTTGTCCTGACATGGCCCGCTGCATGATGGATTGTAGTTTTTGAAGCTGACCCCGAGGCATACGCATCAGCGCTTGATTGAATTGGGCCATCATTGAAGGGTCAATTTTTGAGGGATCCATGCCTGGAGGAAGCCCGCCGGACTGTTGCAGTTGCGCCATCTTGCTC
>JBKCVM010000125.1:0-11911 GCA_046317855.1 Oligoflexia bacterium | reverse complement strand
CTTGGTATCTGAAGAGGCGGGCGAAGCCCATTTGGTAAAAAATGGCCGAATCATGAACAATCTCAATGAACAGGAGCTTTCGCGTAGCTTGAGCGCTCTTCTGGATTTGGGGCGTTCTCGGACCGGGTTTGTTCGCAGAGTTTTTTCTTGGATGAAGTCCGACCCTGAGACGGGCGGAAGGGTGGGGGGGCTCTAAAGTGGAGTCCATCACTCGAAACCTTCCCATCAAGCTCATCTCGATTCTCATTGCTGTGGTGCTCTGGGTGGTGGTCTTGGGTTCAGGGACTGCTGAGGAGAGCAAAGAGATCTCGCTCGAACTCGTGACTTCACCTGACCTGATTGTGGTCAATGACATCCCAGAGAGGGTCGTCTTTAGGCTCTCGGGGCCCAAGGCAGCTCTCCGAACCGCGGTGAAGCGTAGGTATGACCCCATTCGGATTAACTTAGTCGGGAGCAAGCCTGGGATTGTGACTCATCGTTTTTTTTCAGACCAGATTCGGCTTCCGATTGGAGTCCGGGTGACTTCAGTGACTCCGAACTCGCTCATGATTAAGACTGAAGCGGTTGCGACCAAGCAGGTACCGATCAAGGTCCTGACACGCGGGCAACTGCCAGACGGCATGACGGTCGCCTCTCTGCAGGCGCTTCCTGATACGGTCAAGATCACGGGAGCGGAGTCTCGAGTGGCCACTGTGACTGAGGTCTCTACGGTGCCTATCGATCTTTCAGTAGTTACCGGAAGCCAAGAAAGCGACGTGGCCTTAGATCTCCTTGCCGTTGGTCTGCGCTCAGACGCTTCAGCCGCTCATGTGCGGATTGCGGTAGAGGGGCACGGCGCTAATTTCAAGATTAAGAACGTTCCGATCCGTGTGGTTGGGATGGTTCGAGCCCGCGTGGAGCCTCGCACCGTGACTGCACTGGTGAGAGCCGCTCCGGCCGATTTGCGGAAGTTGGATCAGTCCAAGGTTTTTGCCGAAATCAGAGCCCAAGGCCGAGCCAAAGGTCATTTCGAGGAGGCTGTTAAAATTGTCCTCCCCGAGAGCGTGACTCTCGTTCGTGTGATCCCAGAGCGGGTTAAATTGACTGTGTACTGAAGTACGGGTCCGTGTCAAAAACAGGACATGTCAGACAGACCCTTGCAAAAACTTTTTGGTACCGACGGCATTCGAGGAATGGCCAATCGGTTTCCGATGACGGGCGAAGTCGCCATGGCGGTTGGACGAGCGGTAGCCCATGTTCTCAGAACTCGCCCCATCACTTTGGGAAGAAGTACGCTTCCAGTGGGCCTCAAACCCCTTGAATCGAGTAAAGCGGTACGGCGGCTCAAGATCGTCGTGGGTAAAGATACCCGGCTCTCAGGTTACATGATTGAAAACGCGCTGGCCTCTGGCATCTGCTCCATGGGTGCTGACGTCATTTTGATTGGTCCTCTTTCCACTCCTGGGGTGGCTTTTGTGACCCAGAGTATGCGCGCGGATGCAGGCATCATGATTTCGGCTTCTCACAATCCCTATCATGACAATGGAATCAAAATTTTTTCGGCCGACGGTTATAAACTCCCTGACGAGCTTGAAAATGAGATCGAGAGATTGGTTTTGGCTCCAGAGTCCAAGCAAGAGCTTGAGAGACAAAGGCCCGAAGGGGATTTGGTGGGGAAAGCATTTCGTCTCGACGATATTCACAACCGGTACTTGGTCTTTTTGAAATCTCTTTTTTCAAAGGATCTCGATCTCATGGGGATGCGCATTGCTCTGGATTCGGCCAATGGCGCTGCCTACAAAGTGGCCCCCTTAGTTTTTGAAGAACTGGGTGCAGAAGTCATCAAGTTTGGGTCTTCTCCGAACGGTCTTAATATCAACGATCAATGTGGTGCCCTTCATCCCGAGGCTATTTGTGGCCACACGATCCATTACCGAGCAGACGTGGGTATCGCGCTGGATGGTGACGGGGATCGCTGTATCATGAGCGATGAAAATGGAGAGATCGTAGACGGCGACCAGATCATTGGGATTTTGGCACTCCAAATGGCAAAAGAGAAAGCCCTGGCCAAGAACACCGTAGTGACCACCCCGATGTCCAACTTAGGGCTTGAGCTTACTTTGAAAGAAAACGGGATCGCAATGGTGCGCGCCCAGGTGGGTGATCGGCACGTGGTTGACACGATGCGCAAAAATGCTTTTAACTTGGGAGGCGAGCAGTCGGGGCACATCATTTTTTTGGACCAGTCCACCACGGGCGACGGAATCGTGGCTGCACTCAAAGTGCTCGAGGCAATGAAGCGTACCGGAAAAAAACTGTCCGAGCTAAAGAAAGCCATTCGCCTTTTTCCACAAGCTCGCGCAGACGTGAAAATTTCTAAGCGAGAGGATTTGGATCGACTTCCGACCGTACAGGCCGCAATCCAAGCTGCTGAGAAACGCTTGGCTGCGCGAGGTCGGGTTTTTGTTCGGTTTTCAGGAACTGAACCCCTTTGCAGAGTGCTCGTCGAAGGTGAAGAAGCTTCAATGATCCGCGAGCTTGCCGATTCGATCGCAGCAGAGCTTCGTCTCAAACTGGGGTAAACCTATGTCCATTCGGCTCGGAATTAACATCGACCATGTGGCAACGCTAAGGCAGCTGCGAGGTACCCCTTATCCAGATCTGATTGAGGCAGCCAGACTCTGCCAACAGGGCGGAGCTGATCAAATCACGGTGCACTTACGTGAAGATCGAAGGCACATCCAAGACGCAGACGTGATTTTGCTTCGGCGTGCACTTGGAGTTCGGCTCAAGATGCTCTTGAATCTGGAGATGGCGGCAACAGAGGAGATGCTCCGCATTGCCAAGAACATCAAGCCTGAGTGGAGTTGCTTGGTTCCGGAAAAACGGCGGGAGGTCACGACCGAGGGTGGGCTTGCACTCAAGAAAAATGAAAAGCGCATTCGCAAAGTGATCGATGGCCTCAAGCACGTGGGGATTCGGGTCAGTCTATTTGTTGAACCCTCCATTGAATCCATGCGCCTTTCGGCTCGTTGGGGAGCCGACGCGGTTGAGATCCATACCGGAAAATATTGCACTGCAACTCAAAAGAAGCTGACCTCGACCTCAAAGCGCGCTGCTCAAAAGGAGCTTTTGCGGATTGAGGAGGCTGCTCTGGTGGCGCACGGAATCGGAATAGGCGTCCATGCCGGCCATGGCTTTGATTACGGCAATGTAAGACCCGTTGCAGAGCTCAGCTCCCCCGACGGAGCCCCCCTGATTGCTGAATACAATATCGGTCATGCCGTGGTCTGCCGGGCAGCACTGGTCGGGTTGGAGCGGGCTGTCCGCGAAATGAAGGCTCAAATACTGGCACCTTAAGCCACCTTGGGGCAAACTAAGGGCATGCTTAAAAGTCCGCTCCGAATCACTTCTGCTACCGAAATGCGCGAGATCGACCGTCTCTCTGAGCAGGAGTACGGCATCGACGCCATGCTTCTGATGGAAAACGCCGGCAGAGCAGCCACGCAGGTTTTGCTGGATCGATATCCCAACGCTGGGCGTGAAACCGAGATCCTCGTCTTTGCGGGCAAAGGAAACAATGCCGGGGATGCCTTCGTGGTGGCGCGCAGACTGATCACACTGGAACGTCGAGTGAGGGTCTTTCACTTAGACAATGGCTCTCATTACCGTGGCGCCACTTTACGAAATTTTGAAATATTAAAAAAACTCAGAGCACGTCTCACGGCCCTCGATAGTGCAGCTGAGCTTGAGGAGTTCTTTCAGGCTAATTCGGGCCCTTTTGTTGCGGTCGATGGGATTCTTGGGACCGGACTGAAAGGAAGAATCGAGGGCATTTTTTTTGACGTCGTTGAGCTGATGAATCGCTCTGTTTCAGAAATCGTGGCACTGGACATCCCTACCGGGGTGTGTGGCGAGACCGGCGAGGTGAGGGGCGGAGCCATTCAGGCCACTTTGACTGTTTCTTTTGGCTTTCCAAAACTCGGGCATTTCTTGCCCCCGGGCGCTGGTAAGCGCGGAGAGCTCGTCAATGTGGATATCTCTCTTCCCCCACGTTTTCGAGCTGAAGGGGATAAGTTCTTGCTGATGCCCGCAAAGATGGCTGAGCTGATTCATGAGCGTGATCGCTACGGGCACAAAAATAGCTTTGGCCACACTTTGATGGTGGGCGGAAGCCCTGGAAGACTAGGAGCAATCGCATTGGCGGCTCGGGCAGCCCACCGCATGGGCACGGGCCTAGTCACGGCTGCCACGTGGCAGGATTGCTTGGAGCCCTTAATGCTGCGACTTCCTGACGAGACCATGACCTTTGGAATTCGTCCATTTTCTATCGAAGCGCGCGCAGATCTTGAGAGCTATCGAAAGATGCTCTCGCAAGTGACCAGCATTGTCGTTGGGCCAGGACTGGGATTGAGGCCAGAAGGAAAGGATCTTCTCAAGGAGATTCTCTCGAGCTTTCAGGGGCCAGTGGTGCTTGATGCAGACGCGCTGAATCTCGTATCGGATCATGGATTGCATGATTTTTTGATCGCCAGAAAAGGACAAACCGTGCTCACTCCGCACATGGGTGAGATGGCAAGACTCTTGGGAGTTGAGAAAGAAGAAGTGGTTGCAAATCCAGTTGCGGCACTCAGAAATGCAGTGAGTAAGACCCATTCGGTCGTTCTGCTCAAAGGGGCTGCGACTTTGATTTCTTCACCAGACGAAAAACTCTATCTCAATCATTACCCGAATGACGGAATGGCCACGGCAGGAAGCGGCGACGTACTTGCTGGAATGATTGGAGGCCTGCTGGGTCAGCGAATGGATGCGTTCCAAGCCACTCAGCTTGGAGTCTATCTTCACAGTCTTGCCGGCGACCTTGCGGCACAGTCACTTGGCCATCGCGGCATGACTGCCTCAGATTTGATCGGAAATATTGGATATGCATTCAGCCAGCTCAAAAAGCCCACCCCTCCTTCAATCTTGGAAGGCAGTGACCGCCTGCGATGAATCCGGTCTTGCATTGCTGATGCAAGAGCTCGCAAATGAAGTCACACGCGGGGGGGATCAAGCGGCTTCAAAGCCTCAAGGAGCGTGGGTTCTTTTCGAGGGCCCATTGGGTGCCGGTAAGTCCACTGCATCACGATTTCTCATCAGTTCTTTAGGTGTGACGATTGCTCCAGAAGGAAGCCCCACGTTTTCAATCGCTCATGAATACGAAACCTCTGTTTCAATCATTCATTTGGATCTTTACCGCTTGGAGTCAGAGGCTGATCTCGAATCGGCTGGAGTTTTAGCCTATTTTTGGGAACGCCCTGGGGCCATCGTGCTCTGTGAGTGGGCTTCCTTGTTTCCTGCACTTCAGACTGCGCTTCTGGAGGACCTCTCCAGGCCACTCTGGAAAGTTTCGATTCAAGAAGCGGGCAATGAAGCGGGCTCAGAACTCAGGAGCGTTCAAATTTTCAAAAGAGCGTCTTGATTCTTCTCAATCCAACTCCGGGGCGATGAACCCGCTGCTGGCGCGGTCAATGGGACCGCAGCCAAAATAACTCTTGAGGGCGGAGCCCCCCGCTTGCCCCCCGCAATCATCCAGAGGCTTTGCGAGGCCTCCATTGCCAGGGCGGCCCGGAGCGCTCGGGCATCTCCTAGGGTCGAATGCGGGGTGAGCTCATTCCACCCCTGCGTCATGAGTGCAGTGTAACCTGGAGTAGCCGGCTGAGTTTGCCACCTAAAGCCAGTCGTTAGCGTCCAAAGCTCACGACCACCTCCTAAGACAGCTTTTGCCTCAAAAACCCCCGCGGCAGTGGGTGCAAGGATGAGGACCCAAGAGGCATGGGTGAGCTTTTTAAGAGAACGAACGAGCCCCTCAAGAGTGGTTGGGTCGGGCGGGGGGATGGGGTCTGACTCGTCCCAGAGCTCGAGGCGGTTCTTGGTGCGTCTGTCTTGAAGAGGTGCTGCTCCACGAATCTGAGGAGTAGAAGCCATTTTTGGCTGCAATTCAGGGGTTTCTAGTCCTAGTTTCTTGCGATTGAGAAGCTGGGTAATGGATGGGACTTCGAGTTGACCGGTCTTTTCATGGTCAATCGAAAAGCCGTCCTGAGCCGGTTTAGGTGGCGGTTTGGTGCCTCGGTCTTCAGCCAAAATATTCTCCAATATTCAATACTTAGTGTAACCCTCAAAGCCGCAATGACCAAGGGGCTAGAAATTATGAGTTTTCTTACCCTTCCATTAGTTGACGCCCATACTATGGGATGATAACCCCTCAATAACTCGGGCAATGAAGCCCTGAGATGGGAGACTTCAGTTTATGCGGTTGACTTCAAAAGGGCGTTATGCGGTGCGTGCAATTCTGGACCTGACCTTTAACTCGAATGGTCGTCCGGTGCGTCTTCAAGAGATCTCTGAGCGCCAGAGAATTTCTCTTCACTATTTGGAGCAGCTGTTTCGTCGTCTTCGTAAGGGTTCAGTGGTCAAGAGCGTTCGAGGTCCAGGGGGTGGCTATGTCCTTTCGCGCTCCATGGACGAAATTTCAGTTCGCGATGTTCTGACAAGCGTAGGAGAGAACATCAATCCAGCTCGGGATCTCATTGGTTCTGGGGATATTAAGAGCGATACAGTGGAGTTTCTTTTGACCAAGTCTTACTTTGAAAACTTGGGTCTGATCATGCAGGAGTATCTCACGACGACCTCAGTGGGAGACCTCATTCGCAAGGCTCGCGGCTCTTCGGCAGAGGCCCCTCGGCCCGCATCCGCGCTCCTAGATAGCACGGGCTTCCAGGTTCCAGCCGCTAGCTCCGGCGCCTCTGTCAATGTCGGCAAGGGCCGCGATCTATCTTGATGCTAACGCAGGGATTCCGCCGCTGCCCGTGATCCGGGACAGCATGGCTGAAATCCTTCCGCTGCTTCATAATCCCTCTTCTTCTCATGGGCACGGCAGGGCCGCTCGTGCTCTGATCACTCGCGCCAAAAGTCAGATTACTCGTTTGCTGGAGCAATGGCTCCCTGGATTGACTGAGAGTGGCTGGGTTTTCACCTCTGGGGTTACTGAATCCATTCAGGGGGTTTTGCGCGCAGCAGGGCAGTCGGGGCTATTGCGATTTGCGCAGCCAGTGGAACATTCCGCGTCGCTATCATTTGCTGAGTCTCAGCCTGTATTTATGCCCATGGATTCTACGGGCAGAGTGGATGTCGATGCGCTTGAGTCTTTTTTGGATACTTTCTTGAAGTCGACCCAATCAGAGAGTCAGCGACCATTTCTGGCCACGTTGCTCTGGGTGAATAATGAAACGGGCGCTATTCAGCATCGAATGAATGACGTTTGCCGGATCATCAAAAACGCTGGTGGATGGGTGCTCGTAGATGGCGCTCAGGCTCTTGGAAAGCTGAGTGATCACTTAGAGCCCCAGAACTGGGATTTTTTTGCAGCTTCAGCCCATAAATTGGGAGGTTTTTCTGGAACCGGGCTTTTGGCCTTTTCTGAGTCTGGACGAAAACTACTTCAAAGCCATCCTGTTTTTTTTGGGGGGCAGCAAGCAGGTCTTAGGGCTGGGACAGAAAACGCACTCGGTGCTTGGGCTTTTGGTGTTGCAGCTCAAGCGGACGTTTGGGCTCCACTACGAGGCGTGAAACCCCAGCTTGGGGACTTGAGAAATGAGCTCGCAGCAAGGATGATGGAAAGTGTGCCGGGCACAAAGATTCATGTTCCACTGGGCCAGTGCATTCCCAACACACTGAGCGTTGGTTTTGACGGAATTTCAGCCAAGGCTGGGTCGCTCGTCACCCGGCTGGATCTTGAGGGATTTTCAGTGAGCGCAGGCTCTGCTTGCTCCAGCGGTATTCGAAAACCATCCCACGTTCTCAAGGCCCTGGGCTGTTCGGATGCTCTAGCTCTTGCCAGCTTGAGAATCTCTCTGCCTCCTTCTGTGCGGTTTTCAGAAATTGAAGAGTTCATCCTGGCGCTCTCTCGCTGTGTTTCTTCTCTGCGAGGGGCCTCATGAAAGTGCAAGCCGAACGTAGGGTCATGGTTGGGTTTACGGGCGGAATGAGAAGCTCTGTGCTGAGCACCCTACTTCAGGAACAGGGGTACACGGTGATTCCTGTTTATTTTGATTTTTCGGAGTGCCGGGATCCTCTTTGGCATTCTGTTGACCCAGCATTGGGTAGCGTAACCGCTCTGCAAGATGCTCAACTGCGAGCTAAGTTTCTGGGTTTAGAGCTGCGGGTGGTTGCAGCTTCTGGGCTTTTTGAGCAAAAGGTAGCTGATCCGTCGGTTCATTCGGCAATTCTGAAGCTAGAAGAAGAGCCTGCGATTTTGTTGCACTCAAGACTGATCATCCCCCTTCTGGACCAATTAGCCAGAGAACAGGGGTGCCATACCTGGGCCACCGGCCATCGAGTGTCACAACGGGATACGAGTCTCTTTTTGGAGTTTGACCCAGACTCAGGACCAGCTTCTGATCAAGACTCGGTCTTCAACGAAAATGACCAGATCCCTTTGGTTGCTTTTGCGGGGATGCAGGTACTCAGTCGCGGGATGTTTCCGCTGGGTGCCTTTCAACAAGAGCACTTACAGAAGCTCGCTCAAATCCTTGAACTGCCTCCCATCTCGAGCGGTAAGGACCTTTTGCCGTCACAAAAACAAGCCCATCCGGCGACTCGAGATCCAAAAAAATGGTTTGAATGGATTTCAAGTCGCGTACCCCCGGACTTTTTTCAGCGAGGGTGGGTCAAGCATCCGAGGCTATCGTTTGCGTTGGCGGATCACGGTGGATACTTTCAGTTTCCCGTCGGAGTTCAGGTTCGAGACTTTGAAATCACAAACCTGGATGAGAGCGTTCTTTTTCAAAAAGGATCGCCCTCAGAGAAAGACCGGACGCTTTGGGTAGTGTCTCATGATGCAGTGGATCATACCGCCTGGGTTTACACTCGGCCCGAGTTCATGCGCTCCACCGTGCTCTTAAATGAACTGGACTGGTGGGAGCCTCAGGTTCTCCCTCAAGGAGAGCCCGTTAAGGCAGTGGCATTCCAGGGAGGTAGCACCCGGCCGTTAGATGTGGGCACGGTACAGTTTCATCTGAATGCAACAGGCAGTCTTGAGCTCAGGCGCGCCTGTTCTTTGCTTTTTCCTGGAACGCGGATCGTCTTTCTTAAAAATCAACAGGGAGAGTCACGCGTGGTCGGAACGGCTCGGGTATCAAGCCCTGTGCCGATTTCTACAAGAAAGAATGAACCCGGAGCTCAAGCATGAACTCGGCCCAAACTTACCTCGTCAAGACGCTTGGCTGTAAGGCCAACCTAGCGGACAGTCAGCGGCTTGAGGCGGACTTGCGGGCTCGGGGTTGGGTTCCTGCAAATCATGAAGCGGAGGCTGAGCTTTGTATTGTCAACAGTTGCACGGTTACAGACGAAGCTGATCGCCAGTCGAGGCGTCTGGCCTCAAGAATGATTTCTCGCAATCCCAATGCAGTGGTGGTCATGACGGGATGTGCTGCTGAAGTGGACCCTGAAAAATTAGCAACTACCCGAGGAGTGGCCTACGTTGTCGGAAACAGCGATAAATCTAGGCTTGTCGATTTAGTTCTGGCTGCAAGCCAGAGGGCTCGGTCTCGGGACGAATCTTCCTCGCTGGGAGGCGAGGTGCTGGGGCAGGTTCGTAACTACGAACAAATGAGCTCTCGACATCCCATGGACCGCGAATGGCCTGCCATGGATCTTGAGAGCCCCCCAGAGAGAGTCCGGGGAACCACCCGAGGATTTTTGAAGATTCAAGAAGGCTGTAACTCTTTCTGTACGTACTGCGTGATTCCGTATGGTCGGGGTCCTGCCAGAAGCCTTCCATCAAAAGCGCTTATTTCAAGAGTGCAGGAAATGGTCGCAGCAGGCACTCGTGAAGTTGTTCTCACGGGGACCAATCTTGGGGATTATGGTGCGGATTGGAGCGAAGCCTCGTTGTGGGTTCCAGGACTTGAGCTTGAGAGGCTAGTACAGGCCATTCTTGAGAAAACCACTGTAGAACGCCTTCGTCTGGGATCGCTGGACCCTACAGAAATCACTGATGGCCTCATTGAGCTTGCTGCGTCAAGTCACGGCAGACTCTGTCCCCATTTTCACGTGAGCCTTCAAAGCCCGCTGAGTCGGATCTTGCGACTCATGAAACGAAAGTATTCTTCAGTTGAGGTAGAGAGAACCCTTCAAAAGATCTCAGCAAGACTGCCTGACGCCTTTATTGGGATGGATGTGATTACTGGCTTTCCGGGAGAGACCAGCACTGACTTTGAAGCGACTGTACAGGCGTTGGAGAGACTGCCTTGGACCCGTCTTCATGTATTCCCTTATAGCGAGCGCGCCGGTACCCCAGCCACCCGACTACCGGGTTCGGTCGCTCAGGCAGAGCGGCTCCTGAGGGCCCGCAGACTCTCGGCCTTGAGTCAGGCCCGTCAACGCCAGTGGGTCTTTGAACAGAAAAAGTCGGGCTGGCTTGGTCCGGTCCTCTTTGAGCGGCCGGCCCGTTGGGGCGGGGACAAGAAAATGTATTGGTCAGGGTACACCCCCAACTACCTCAGGGTCCTGTTTGCAGTTCAGCCTGAGGGTGACGATTTCTCTTATTGGAATCAGCAGGTTGCAGTGCGTGCAGGGTCCATATTTGAAGACTCGGCGGGCCAGGAAATGGCTATTGAAGTGCTTGAAATTAAAGCGCTTTGACAATACTCGACTTGTTCTGTAAAGAAGTGGCGCGTGCTTGACTTGGAGCGCCTGCAGCAGCGTCTTGGCTATGTCTTTGGAGATCGGGGAGTACTCATTCAGTCCCTGACTCATACTTCTTATGGCCACGAGCACCTGCCCTCAAAACCCCTAGCGCTGCGTGACAATGAAAGGCTCGAGTTTCTGGGTGATGCCATTCTCGACCTCATTGTTTCTGATCTACTGCTAGAGACTTTTCCAAATGCGCATGAGGGCCAGCTCTCTAAAATGAGGGCAGCCGTAGTGAACGAAAAGACCCTGGCCCACTTGGCACGGATGATCTACCTGCAGGAGTCTATTCGACTCGGAAAGGGTGAGGCTCAGACTGGGGGTAACCAAAAACCTTCGATCCTATCGAGTACATTTGAAGCCGTCATTGCAGCCATTTACCTAGACGGCGGTTACCATGCTGTTTACCCCGTCGTCCGTCATCTTTTTGCGCCGCTTTTTTCGGACGAGAAAGATTTGATCCTACTCTACGATCACAAGACTCAGCTTCAAGAACTCTCTCAGGCAAGATTCAAAACAGCGCCTACTTACCATTTGGTTGGATCGCAGGGTCCGGATCACGCCAAGATTTTTGAGGTCGAGGTGAGGCTTCAAGAGCGTGCGCTTGCCCGGGCACAGGGAAGCTCAAAAAAAGAAGCCGAGCAGGCGGCCGCTCGCGCAGCGCTCGAGTCGGTGCAGGCATGAGCACTGAAAGAAAGTCTGGGCTGGTTGCCTTGATTGGCAGGCCCAATGCCGGAAAATCGACTTTGCTCAATCGGGTACTTGGAAGCTCCGTCTCCATTGTCACCCCTAAGGCCCAAACCACGCGTGAGCGAGTGCTCGGAATTTTGACGGCTCCAGAGGGTCAGATCGTCTTTGTGGACACTCCGGGGATTCATAAGGCCAAGGCGGGTGGTTTCAATGAGTTCATGGTGGGCGAGGCAGGTGAAGCGCTCGATGGTCCTAATCAAGTCTGGTACCTGGTGGATCCCGATTCGGAGCTCGAGCACGAACAGGCGGTCATCGCGATTCTAGAAAAAAAAGCAGATCGCAAAACCCCTGTATCTCTGATCCTTAACAAGAGCGATGTGCGCTCCAAGAGCGCCAAAACAGATGCTCTTGTTGCAGCGATCGAGAAAAAGCTGAAAGATCTTGGTTTTGTTTCGATTCTGACTTGGCACATTTCTGGACGTCGAGGGCAGGGGGTTGATTCGCTTTTAGC
>JBKCVM010000124.1:0-21785 GCA_046317855.1 Oligoflexia bacterium | reverse complement strand
GATACTCCAGGGCTGGACAGCCGAATGTCTGAAGACTCGATGCTCCCCACCGTTAACCTGGGCTTTTGAATACGCACTGGGGACTCTTGGACAGAGCCCTCGACCACAAAAACAGCACAAATCTGATCCAGCCGATGGGATGCCTTCACCTCGCCTGCTTTGTTTGGAGTCTCTTTCATAGAAGCCACCTCTATCGGGTCTGAATGATGTCTCGCATGATCTCGGGATGAAAATTCCGCCGAGCTTTTACTAATGAATCAAATTTTTCTTCTGGCCTGCGCTGAAAATACAGCTCGCCTGGGTTTCGGATTTCTCCTTCGATCCCAATGCCCTCAAAATCGAGTTGAGTCTTTTTAGGATACAGCACTCTTGGATTCACGACGGGAGCCTTGCCAGATTCAGCCGCATGCGCCTCTGTGCTCAGGTCAACTCCCAGGCCTAACCCTACAACTGCAGTAAAAAAGTAAACGAGTCTCATCGTTGATCCACCCTTTTTGCACTGGCCTTTTTCTCTGCGCTCCAAGCTTTACAGTGAGACTCTAAAAGACTGCTCGCGGTTTGTTCAATTGGACCCTGAGGTTTTTGCATCTCACCGAGTAGCTCCAGGCAACTCTCTGGGGCTTCGATGGCAGAGGCAGCTGCCAACTGAAACGCTCGAGAAAACCGTTCCTGATCCGCCCCTGCCAGTTGCGCGCGAACCATCGTGCTTCGAGCCAAGCTGAGATGCCCAAGGCCCTGAAGCGCAGTGGCCAATCCATCAGCAAGTCCTGCATCTTTATCTTTTGCTAGAACTTGATCCCAAAGCTTACGCGCAGTTCCAAAGATACCGTAATAGTTCAAAAGTTGAGCACGGTTGATTTTAGGTACTGTGGCCGCTTCATCCGCAGCTTGTGCGCTCTTGAGATAGGCGTTGACTTGAAGGGCCCCCCACGAATCCTCCAGACCGAGTTGCTGGGCTTTTACGACCGCAATATTGTTGAGAATCGCTGCGTTTTTTGGCTCGAGCGCTTGGGCTCGTTCCAGAGCCATGAGCGCAAGCTCCAAATTCTTCTGTTCCAAGGCAAGCCAAGTCCCGTAGCGAATCCAAGAGGATGCATCTTTTGCGTTGAGAGAAAGTGCTTCTCTCACTTTCTCGATCGAAACCTTGGCTGAGATCTGCTCTGCATCAGTCCTAGGCTGCATCCACCGCAGCTCAGGCCTTGCTCCCTGTGCGCGCACGCTTCTCTCCAAAAAACTGAGCTCACCCAAGACTCGCGGCATTTCAACGCTCATCCACTCGTTTTCTTGGGCCTTGCTCACCGCTTGCTTGAAAACCTGCACGGCCTTGGCCCGAAGTGCGTCTGTGGTTTTGCGGACACTCTTTTCAGTGGGGGCCAGTCGTTCAATCTCCTGCGCAAGCTCGAGAGCAGCCTGCCCTAACCGAACCGAAGCCGGAAGCGCGTACGGACCGCCAATCTCCAGAACGGGGGCCATGGCTTTTTGAAGCTTTTCGAAGTCTTCAAGACGTTTTGGAAGCTGCTGAACCTGGCCTGTTTGAGCTTGATTTGAGATTTGGGCATCTGTGATCTTTGCCAACTCCCAGCGCGCCCGACTCACATAAAACGCTCCGGACCCTTTCGTTCTGCTGGATCCAACCTTTCTCAACTGGCGATATCCGTCTTCTGTGGCACCTACTTTCAAGTAGAGCATTCCTAGCCTAAACGCACACTCAAGCTCTGGGCCGTCCAGGTCTGATAAGCCAGCAACCTCCGCACACTCGCGGTACGACTGCACTGCCAGGGCATCTCTCCCTTTGCGTTCATGAGTTCTTGCTAGTCGTAGCGCCACTCTCGAACGTCCCTCAGCCTTTGAAAAAACCCTGGCATACTGGGCTGCTAGTAAGGAGCTGCGATCGTCTAAGGCATCTAAGGCATCCAAAATCCTGTGGGCCAACTCTAGAGAAGGTGCATCTCTTGAGGGCTCCGATGAGACCTCAGAAATTCTTTGAAGCAGCAGGGAGGCCGCCTCAAAATCCCCTCGAACAAAAAGCAAGGTGGCAGAGTTTCGCATCGCCTGAATTGTGGCCGGATCCTTAGGAATCTTTTTCTGCCAGACTTCAATGACTCGGTCGACACTCTCCATGTCACCGAGTTTGAGAAAAGTCGTAACCGCATTTTCAAAAGCTTTTGAGGCGGTCTTGCGCTCGGAGGCGGAAAGCGCAAACTTTTCATACCTTTGACCAGCAGACTTCAAATCCCCACTCTTCTCATCAAAAGCAATTTGTAGAACATTGAGCCGGTTCCTGAGATCCGCTCGGGTTGAAGCGAGCTTGGAACCCATCTGGGCGTCATAAGCCAGCACCTCAGCGTAACTCTCGATCTGCTCTAATTGCCGAGCCAGCTCGGCGGCTGCGGCTCGCGCCTCAGAACTCCCCGAGTCTCGCCTAAGTGCTGCGTCCAGTCGATCGGTATAAATCTGAAGCCAGAGTCGAGCAGCAGTAAGTGCCTGGCTAGTTTTAGGCGAATTTTTTAAAATTTTTCCAATCCTAGAAACCGCCTCTTTTTGGCTCGACCCATACCCGGCCAGCACCTGTGCTGCGCGCAATTGGGCCTCTCTGGCCTCTTGAGAACCTGGGATCAAATCCGTCAACTCATCTGAAGCCTGAATAAAGTCCTTCTCGAGAGGCGAAGGCTCCACTCTCTGCCGGGAGGCCCCTTTTAAATCGGAGCTCTCTTTACGAGAGGCATCAGCGCGAATGGCATCGGCTAGACTTGCCGTCCAGAGCGCAGCTGCCTCTTTAGAGTAACGTCCATCTTGCGAGCCAATCACTGTCCGATACAACTGAGACGCTTCTCGAGACTTACCCAGCTCACGCTTGACTTCAGCCAGGTACATTTGAATTTCAGGCGTCTCTTTTCTTGGATCTGAAGCCACCAAAAGCGGATCTAAATACGCTTGATAAAACTTTTCAGCCACCTCAAGACGGCTACGATCTTGAGTCTTACGAAATTTTTCGTGATTTTCAGTGGCAGTTCGTCTCACCATGGCTCGCAGATTCTGCCAAGCCGTCTTGGTTTCATCTTCTCCATCAACAAAGAGGCGAGCACGGGCAGAAGGATCGAGCAAGCGCTTCAACGCTCGATCTGTCATCCCTTTGCGTAGATCCAGATCCATGAGCTTGACTCTGAACCTAAACGCTGCCTCCTGATCCGGACTGGTTTTCAGGAGAGATTCATAGACTTGAATGGCCTTCTCTGGCTCTACGTTGCGCTCGTACTGTCGCCCCAACGACTCGAGAACCTTAGGGTAATAAGTGCTGGTTCCGGCCACTTTTTCAAAATAAGCAATGGCATCTTCGACTTTTCCGGTCTCAGTCATAAAGATCGCCAAATCACGAAGGGCCTCATCTCGGATCGAAATGAGTTTTTCTTGATCCGCTCCAGCCAGACGGATGGCTTCTTTCATCTCAGCGACCGCTCTAGGGTACTGCTTTTGTCGGTAATAACACCAGGCCAGGCGCAGCCTGACTCGAGGAATCTGAGCTTCAAACCGCGGTGCCTGAGGAGCGAGTGCCAGAACCCGCTCAAACTGAGCCTGAGCCACACGGTAGTCTCGAGAGAGAAAGGCTGCCTCACCCAGTTCATGATGCGCTTCGATTGCAAATCGGCTGCCCGGAAATTTCTGCAAAATTTTGCTGTAATTCTCCCGCGCTCGCTTCTGATCGCCCAGTTCTGAATAGTTATAAGCTAAGAAGTAATGAACCTGGTCTAACTTATCGAAACGAATCCCAAGGTCTAAGATCTCCTGACATGCTTGAACCGCTGCTTTGAGGTAAGGCTTTGAACGGGAGCGCTCGATCGTCTTGTCTTCTATGCGCTGCTCTAGCCGCATTTCATGAGCCCGGCCCTCAAGCAAAAACTCGGCTCGGTAGGCTTCAATATAAATTTCGGCAAGGCGCAAGTAGAGGTCAGCCCTCCGTTGTTCTGGAACTCTTCGAGAAAGAGTGAGCTTGAGTTGGGCGATCTCCTGACTCCGGATCTCAGCAATTTTCTGCTCGTCCTCGGTCATGACCTTGCGCATCTCGGCGTCCGTATACGGCCGGCCCGCAAGGGCAGGCCAGGCACAGAACAAACCAACGATTACAGCGACGCTTCTGAGTAGTGATCTACTTTCCATCGCATTCTGACTCCAGTCCAAAGACATAGTCACCTAGCTCGTCATTCCAGAACTCACCATTAAAAGACCAAAAGTACTGATCACCCCTCCGAATGGGCTGAACGTTTCCACGACTTCTGAGCTGCTGAGAGTCGGGGGAATTTCGGGTCATGAGCTTCTCTTTGAACCGACTGAGCATTTCTAGCTTAATGAAAGCCATCTTTTCGAACTGAGCAATCAGCTGATCGTGATAATCGAGAAGACTATTGCGCACAAAAGCTCCACCCATTTCACGAATGGCTTTCAGTCTAAAATTGAGAACTTTAGCTAAAAAATCACCAAACGTTCCAGTCTGCGGGTCCGCGTTGGATACCCCAACAGAAAAAGCCCTGATATTTCCAAGCTCCACAGAGAGCTCTCGCTCACTCCGCAACGAATCCTGAAAAGCAGCCGATCGGACAAATCGATTCATCAGTCGATACAGGGGGCGAGACGAAGAAAGGGGCGCCTGAGCCGCCGATTTGCCTTCTTGATAATAACCCGTCAGATCCAACGCGCGGTCTGATCCTTTTTTTATTTCATTGCGACCGATCAGCTTTTTCACTTCTTCGCTCACTGGGACATAACGTGCATTAAACTCGTTCACTCCCTCATTGGCGTCTTCGTACAGGCAAAGCGCAAGGTAAGCTTGAGCCCGGAGCGTATCGATTTCTGGATTGTAGACAAACGAAAGGGCTGGACTTTTATACGAAACCAGCCGACCCAGCGTTCGATTGTACTCTTGCTTGCGATAGGAGTTCCAGGCTTGCTCAAACAGGACCTCGGTCCAAACCAAGCTCTGTCGACTCACTTTTTCATAGACTAGTTCTGCTTCTGAAAAATCGCCCGCCTCATACAGAGCACGCGCCTGTCCTGCAATGCATCGGTACTTCAGATCGCTGCTGTCCTTTGCGACTTCAGCACACTCTAAAAAATCACGAGCTGCGGGGCGAGCCGCCCCAGTAAAAAGTCGGTAAGCCGCACGAAGGTGCAAGAGCTCAGCTGTGAGTCGAACGTCGGACTTTTTAGCAGGAGTGAGCTCGGACAAAAACGACAAGCCCCCCTGAAAATCCCCTCTGAGTCCGAGAGACCGCGCAGCAGCATATTGAAAATAAGGTCGATCTGATTCTGAATAGTCCTCAGCTCGAGTGTGCTTAAAAAGATAGGGCCTCAGAAACTCAATCCCAACGCTTCGAACGATTCTGTCCGTGAGCAAGAGCACTCGGCGGCTGGCTTCGCGGTTTCCGCTTCGAATCACTTGCAAATAAAAATACGAAGCCGCCTGCTCAAGCCCTGCCTGTACAAGCGCCTGAGCGACAAAGGCCTGAGCCTCAGACTTGATTGCAGAGTCCTCCTCACCCGCATTAAACGCATAGCGCGCGGCCTTAAAGAATTGCCCTGTCCTGTAGAGCTCCTTGGCCTCACTCAATCGGGTCCGGGCAAGCTCCGGAGAAGCCCATGCGCTTCCAGCCAGAACCGGCAGAAACCACAAGAAAACTGTCGGCATGAGTAAGGCCCTGGTTTTCATTAGAGGCGGTACCCCAGACTCAACCCGTACTGAAAGTTTGAAAACCAAGTGGTCTCTGAAGAAATCGCGCTATCGCCCGTTTTATAGGCCCCTTTAAAAAAAGACCCAAGCACGTCCAGCCTGAGCGACCAGTGATGGGACAAGAAAAACTGCTGTGTCGTTCCCAAAAGAAAAGCCTGCTGATCGTCATCCGAGCTTCGAATGGGGTCAGTATTCACGTCGCTTCCGAATTTATATTTTGCAGTCGCGTCAATTTGGGCCAAGCCCGCTTGAAAGCCCCAATCAAAATAAAGCACTCGATTAAAGACATTGATCTTTGCGTACCAAGGCACCCAATGCACCATGGCCCCCATCGTGCTGTTGATCTCACGAACAAAGGGCATGACCGACTTGGCCTGAAGCGCGTCGAATGTTGCGTTCTCTGAGTTGAAAGTCTTAGAGTAGAGCGCTTCAAAACCCAGCGACTCCCACGGAAAAAAAGCAAGCCGTGCCTCGACATGTCGGATGTCGCGGTAGGGATTACTTGAACCCACCCCGCCGCCGGCGCTCAAGAGCACTCGCCCCGCCTTAGTGTAGCGCCGGTTCTGCAATACATAGATCTTCTTGTCTTTATCGAGCCAGCTAAAGCTGTACTCATCAGAAGGGGTAGCGGACTCAGAAGCTGCTGAAGCGCTGGGGCTCCAGCTCACCGCCACCAGCACCATCCAGATCAAGGCCCAGATCATTGCTAAGGCAGCTAAACCCCAGCGCACACCCAGAGCCCTCTCGTTTTCTTGAGGCCTACTTTGGGCACCGTGGCCCACACTTGTCGCCTGATTCTCCATGCTTAGAGTGTGAGGACGGAGCAAAAAAAGGGCAAGAAGTTCTCTTGGTTTTCAGAACGATCATCGCCAAACTATTGACAGGTGTCATCATGGGGACAGTACCGACAGGACTCCTGCCTTCTCGGGTTCATTTCACCTAGAGAGGGATCTGCAATCAACTGACGGGCCCGCAAAGCCAGGGCTTGTGGCGTTCTTTGAAGCCCATCGGCATCTAAGTTCACCTCGAGCTCTTGAACTCCTTCTGGCGCAATCTGAATGAGCACTGCACGAAGACGACGATCTAACCCTTTTTCTCGAACGTAGGCGGCTAAGGCTCCAGCGTAAAGCTCAAGCTGTGCGCTATAAAGCTCGCGCACCGCCTCGGCATCCTTGAGCTTTGAGAAGACTTTGTAATCGATGACCACGAGCTCTTTGCCATTGATCGTTTCTCGCTCCACGAGCCGGTCAATGGTTCCCACTAAGCTCACCCCTCCCACTTGCCACTCAAAGGGCCATTCAGAAATCCCGGGATCACTGAGCCAAGGGGTCTGCTCCAACCAGTCCAGAACGCGCTTTGCAGAAAAGCGTTTTGATCCTGCCTCAGACTCCAGAGCTTGAATCTGCTCACGCAAAAACGCCCGATCTGCAGAAAACCGAGCCCATTTCTCTAGAAGGGCATGCACTTTCTTGCCGAGCGCTACTGCCGAGAGCTTCTGAACGCGATGGCCCCGATCAGCCTGACGCGAAGGCACACCTCCCCACAGCTCTCCAGACTGAGATTCTGGCAAATCCGATTCTGACTCTGTCCGAAGAACCGTACGCACATAGGCGCGCTCACAGCGCGACAGCAAAGTCCACTCCGTGACAGCATGCCGGGCACGTACGAGCTCAGGCTTTGCGCTGACCGAGGCCACTTGAACCGCCTTCCTGGAATCCGATTTTTGAATATCGGCACCCGGGCTCGGCTCAACTCCAGAAAGCTTTAAAACTCCAGAACCAAAATGCTCAACCCAGGCCCGCCAGTGCTCCATTTGTGCGGCTTTTTTTGAGTCCGCCTCGAGATCGCTCACAGGTTCACACACTAAAACCAGCTCACGCTTTGCACGAGTGAGCGCCACATAGAACTGACGCTTGGATTCAGCAAGCTGGGCTCGCTGCTCCCAAGACTTCCAGTCCATGAACGCGGGATCCTCCTCGATTTTGTCGCCGTTCTCATCGCGATCCGTTAAAAAGGCTCCTTTTTTTCTGTCCCAAAAAAGGAGGGGTAAACGGCCAGCCCTAGGTTTCTTTCCAAAGTCGACCAAAACGACGTGATCGAACTCCAAACCTTTTGAGGCATGGATCGTCAGAATGGGGAGTACTCCTCGATTACGAGGTGGCGGGACCTCTTTTTCCCTGCGCCCCTGCTGACAAAGCTCCCGAACCCGCATGGAAGCCTCAAAAAAAGAATACCCAGTGATCGAAAGCTCTTCGAATCGATGTACGAGCGCCAAAATCGATTGCCGAAGGGGCGCAGTGAGTTCGGCAACTTCTCCGGACGTTGATAAAAGGCGCTGTAAAATCTCGGCAGGCCTAACAGAGGTCCCCTCCCTCAGAGGCGCCAAGCACCTTGCCACAGGGTGATCGGACTTCCAGAACTGCAAAAGATCTCGCTCTAGAGCCATCCAACGGTCGATCTCAGAGTCCTCAACCCGAACCCAGGGCGCCCTAAGAAAAGTAAGCGCTGAAAGCTCATCGGCAGGAGCCGCCCACCATGAAATCAGCGCCACACACTCCAGAACGCGAGGATCAGACCAGAAAAGCCCCCCTCCTCCTACGGCCACTGGAATCCCACGCCTACTCAAGGCTTGGATCCAGCGTTCGTTACCCCGAATTCTTCTCATCAAAATCGCCATTTTTTCCCACTCCACGCCTTGGCGATTTTTTTCCAATAAATAGGCAGCCAGCTCATCCGGTCCCGAAACCTCGAGCTTGGCGACAGATTCACTTCCCCGGCTCTCGGTCTTTCCGGGAACAAGCGGGAGGTACTCCATCTCAGAGGACGCAAAGACCGGCTCACAAACCCGATTCACAAACTTCAGGATCTCAGGATCACTCCTAAAATTAGTGGTAAGAGCCAGAGTCTTTGGAAGAGTGGCGCAGAGCTCGCTAAAGAGAGTAACGTCGGCATCTCTAAAACGATAAATACTTTGCTTAGGATCCCCCACCACACAGAGGTTGGATCGATCAGGACGGGCCACCGCCCAGAGAATCTCTGCTTGGACCGCATTGGTGTCCTGAAACTCATCAATGAGAACCAAATCAAAGCGAGCCTGGAGCTCCCGACGGACCGCCGGATCCAATAATGCCAAGTGAGCTCGTTTTTCTAGGTCAGAAAAATCAAGCCCGCCCGAAAGCGTCTTGAGCTCTTCGTATCGCACGAGCACGCGTTTTGCTGTGAGAAGTAAGTCCCCCAAATCGCCAGCAAAGGAAGCTTGGGTTGCAAGTTCAAAAATTCCAGCAGTCTCCAGATCTCTTAAACGCACGAGCAAGGCCTCAAGCCCAGAGCGGGCCTCACGCGCAAGGAGCCTCTGCAGAGCCGCAGTCTCTGGGGACTCATCCCCTCGGGGATCAAACCAGAGAAACTCGACTGCCTCGCGCCACAGGGAGAGCGCCTGAGACTCCGAGAGCACTCGCTCATCTCCCTGCAATTTAGCAGCAGCAGGAAATTCACGAATCACGAGACCGCAAAGCCCGTGAATGGTTGTCACCCAGTGTCTTGAAAGATCAAATCGAGAGAGCTTGAGCCGGAGATCAGCAGCCGAACGCTCGGTGAACGAAACGGCACAAATTCGAGCCTCGGGCTTGAGCGACAAAAGACGCGCACACTTTTCAACCAGAACCGTGGTCTTGCCTGCGCCAGCTCCGGCCTGAACGGCAACGCCCTGTCCCCAGGCCTCGAGCACGGCCAACTGCTCTGGCGTCCAGTTCACGCTTGGCCCTCCACCCATTCACGCCGACTCTGACCACACACTTCTCGTGCGCGACACCGATCACACTCACGCTCGCCCATGACAGGAAGGGCGTCGCCCTTTCCGCTCGAGAAATCAAAAGCAGTATTTCTAATTTTCTGCTCAAGCTCAGTCCAGAGCTCTGAAGGTTCGCCCTCAAACAGGCTGGGGTTGTTTGAGCGAACTTGGGTCAACGACCCTGGCTGCTTTCCATTGAGTGCCTTTGGAAAAAGCCCAACCGATCGTCTCGCTTCTCGAGTGAGCTCAACGAGTTGAACTCCGAGCACGGGCCTCTGGAGTTGTGCCTGTGCCGCAACAGCATAAAATGCGAGTTGTAGCCGATAGCCTTTTTCACGAATATCCACTCCGCGAAGGTCCTGTCTTCCGGACTTATAATCAATCACCCAGAGCCCGTTCTGAGAACTGCTCAAGCACTCATCGATCCGGTCGGCCTTTCCTCTGATGGCAAATTCAAGACCCTGCTCTTGAAACTCCCATCTCAATTGAGCCTGGTCCTCTGCAGCAAACAACCGTGTCTTTGCGCGATCCCTAAACTCAAATTCTTTTTCAAGAAAAGCCCTGAGCAGCATCACTGCTCTTCGTTCAATCTGTAGTGCGAGCTGGGGGCTTCTGACCCACCCTCGGAGTTGTCCATTTTCTGAGACGGCCCGAAAGGCCTCTTGAAAGGCCAATCTGGCTGCGGCCTCAGGGGCCTGCCTCACCGCATCAGGATCGAGTTCAATTTTTCGTACAAGAGTCTCCACTGCAGAATGGAGCAAGACTCCACTGGTCGTGGGCCAAAGATCGAGATCGGGATCTTCTGGAGAGCGTGCCTTCCACCTTGAAAACACCACTCCCATGAATGGACACTTGCTGATGTGCTCAAGCTCAGTTGCGGTGAACTCGAGCCTGCCCGTTTGAGTCGATGGCCTCAGAGCAGGAAGCGTGACTTGGCGGGATCGCGCTTCAGAAACCAACGCGTAACTCAACACGGTGCGAGGGTGCGCGCCCCAATCTTCAACTTGAATCTCAAAACGACTCGAGACCTCTTTTAAAACAGAAACCGCCTCTTCACGCTCTGAGCCATCGATTTCAAATTGATGCTCTAACCAATGAATTTGGCGGGCGCCAGCAGCCCAGCTTTTCAGGGCGGCCAGTCTGGATTGCCGCACGGAGTGACTCGAACGAATCACAAAATCCGTAGAAAGCAGCTCCCGCTCTCTGCGGCGAAAGTAAAGATCCCCGAGCTGAGCTTCAGAAAGCCAATGAGCAGGACATCCCAGTACAAAAAGCGTCAGATCCGAGAACCCAGGATTGAACTGACTCATTCGCACCACCCGAATACCCGTGCTTGGCCGAAGCTGAGGGACCGGAAGGGCTGCCTTTTTAAGTCGCGCCTCCAAGCGTTCAGCCCACTCAGCAAGGCTCAGTCGAACTTGCTCTTGATCTAACGCCAAGAGATCGGACTGCAGCGCATTGAAAACTCCATCCATGTCCCGTAAATGGATCCGCGCCTGATGTGCAAAAAATCGATGAAGCTCCTGAACTTCAGAAAACAAAAGACCACCTGGCTTGCCCAGACTCTGCTCCAGAATCAAAAGATCTCTGGCCACTGCCTCGGGCAGAAGCGGCTGGATTCCGTGCCACCCCTTTCTGACCCCAAGCTCTGAGAGTCGATGGTGAATCTTCTGAAAGCAGCTCGCTGCCTGAGATGAGGAAAGCGCAGAAGCTAGCCTAACCGATAGCCACCCCAGCAGCTGGCTCCGCTCAAACCCAGACGCCCCGAGCCTCATCCATGCAATCAGATTTTTAATTCTCTCTGAAAGGGCAACCTCGAGTGGATCTCTGGGATCGAGCTCTGAAATTCCGCGCTCCTTGAGCACTCGAGAGAGCGCAGTCCTCACGGAGCGGTCAGAGTCCGGAATCAAAACCACAATCGACGAAGGCCTGGTTCCGCTCTCCAGAAGTTCAAAGAGCCGGTCTCCCAGATGCTCAGCTGAGTCTTCAATCGTATGCCAACGCATGCGTCGAAACTCTGTGCCATCCCATTCTCGCTCTAGGTGGGGGCGACGGATCACTGGAGAGACCCTAGAGAGCTCCTCCAGAAAATTCTGCTCAACTGTTTCTAAGTCAGAGCTACCAAACCACTCTAGAGTACCGCCGCCTTCGTCGCCAGCCAGTTCAGACGGCAACCCTTGGCTGCTAAGGATCTGCGAAGCTTTAATCAAAGCCCCTGGGTCATCTAACCTGCCCGAAGCTTCAAGCCAGTCACTCCAGAGCTGATTGAGCGCCAGGAGCTCCGCCCGCACTCCAGTCACAGGCCACGCGCCCACCCGCTCGAGCTGAACGGACCTTTCGTGTTCATGCAGCGCAGTCATGCGTACGGATTCTAGGGCAGTGTCGAGGCTCTCCCAGAATCCGGGTTGTCTCTTGAGCCGCGTCATCTCTTCAAAACGCGGAGCTATGGCTGGATGCCCCAGAACCAAGCGCAAATAATCCTGTCGAAGCATTCGTGAAGCCGGCTCCGGGGACTCGACCCCCGAGAGTCTCAAAACTTCCCACGCAAACCCTCGTAAGTTGAAAATCGACTTTCCCGCAAGAACGCTCTCGACACCCGACCCTTGCGCCGCCCCTTGCGCATACAGCGATTTGAGGTCCTCGCGCGAATATCCGGGGCCTACGAGCAAAATCGTTTTGGCAGCAAAACCCGAGATCAAAGGGACTTCAGAGCCTCGAGGTAGGCATTTTCAAAAAACAGAAGCCCTTGCCCAGGAGAGTTGGCTCGACCAGGCTGCGCAGTCCATTCTGGGTACTGCGTCCAGCGCACAAAGTTCTCTGGATGGGGCATTAACCCAAAGATCCTGCCTGAAGGATCACAGAGTCCGGCAATTCGCTCCTCGCTCCCATTAGGGTCCCCCTCGTATCGAAGGCATGCCATCCCCACACGCTCCATACGGGCCCAAACTTCTAATCGAGCACTCGAGGCAATGACCACTCTGCCTTCACTATGACGAATCGGAAGATCGAGGCTTCCCATTCCTCGCGTCCAAACACAGCGATTGCCAAAAGGCTGAAGCCGCACCCACTCTGTCCTGAAACGCCCCTGATCATTGAGCGTGATCGAAATGTCCCGGGCAAAAAGGCCCAACTTGATCAGTGCCTGAAATCCGTTACCAATCCCCAGCACCAATCCCCCGCGACCAGCAAACCGGGCAAGGTCCCATCCGAGCGCATGCCGGAGCTTCAAAGCCAGAACTTTGCCTGCGCCCAGGTGATCACCAAAAGAAAATCCGCCCGGAATAGCCAAAACCTGAAATCTCGAACTCAATGCATCCAACGTGACCTGGCGACGGATCAGGGCCCCTAACGACTCAACTTGAACGTCAAATCTAGCGAGAGCGAGCGCAAGTGCTGTTTCTTGCGCTCCCCCCAACGAATCCCCTGAAAGCACCAGCGCACGCGGAGTGCGCGGTCCAGCAGAACTGCCCGTGCTCATGCCCACACCTCCTCAGAACGCCATGCTTTTCTCAGCTCCGCCACCGGAACACTCCACTGCCCAATGATTTCAAGCCGACCCGATGAAGTGACTGAACCTAACCTGCGATACGGAATTCCAAGAGCATTCCACTCCGATTCAAGAATTGAAGAATCCGCCTCACTGCACGAAGTGAGGATCCGGTGAAATCCTTCACCAAAGGCCCACGCCTCCGGAAGCAAATCATCGGGCATCCGGAGTGCTGCCCCCAATCCTCGGGCCACGATTGCCTCCGTGACGGCAACCAAAAGCCCCCCCTCTGAAATGTCGTGTAGAGAACGTACGCGGCCCTGCTCTTTTCCGAGCACTCCGCCCAGCCAACCGTAAATTTTTCTCGCCGTCGGCCAATCTGGACTCGAAGCAGATTGCCCACTGGCATGCCCCCCCTCAGAGCGAGCTCCATACCTTTCAGCAAAAAGACTTCCTGCAAGCGTTTGACAATCCGGCCCCAGAACATAGATGGCATCGCTGGGTGACTTAAAATCAGAGCTCCGAGCCCAGCGCACTGCTCTGAGCCTTCCCAAAGCATGACATACCAAGGTCCCTGACATCGGCTGAGTCGAAAAAGATGCAGCCGCAGTGACAATCGGAATCCCCAAAGCAACCGACGCTTCTCGCAGCGCCTCTAGCGTCTCTACTAACTCTGCTGCTGCACCCGGGTGTCGCTCAGGCGACTCCCCTTTCCATTGAACTGAAAGCGCACAGAGCGTCTCGTCCGCACCCACCTGTGCCCCGGTGCACACCAAATTTCGGATGGCCTCATCTACCGACATCCAAGCTCGCCACGAGGCACTGGGAGCGGTCGGACGCACTGAAGCGCCCAGCGCTAGCGCAAGCATCGGTAGGTCTTCACCACTGGAGGCCTCTACCAACCTCTCAGAGGGCGGATTCACCATGATCACTGCACCATCATTGGGACCATTGACCCAGCCCCCCTCGGCTACAGAAACCGAATGCAACGGTTTGAGTACGCTATGGGCTTGAGCTTCGAGATCAAAAGCTTGCAACATGCGTTCGGGAGAACGAACCTCTGGAAGCGCAAGTAATCTGACCAGCATCTGGTCCCCTGATTTCTTGAACGGAGGATGGTCCGGCTGAGAAACCTCTGCAGAACGGGGCGTTTGGATTGAAAACTCAATTTTGCGCTTGGGTCCGCCCTCCCATAAAAACGAAAGACTTGTGCTCGCAACGATTTCGCTTCCGCGATGCAGCTCGAGCTTTCCACTTGAGTCAAAGCTCCCGCAGCCAGTGAGCTGAATTCCCCACGCCTCTAAGTGAGCCTTCAGCTCCGCCCAGCGATCCGGCCTCACAGCGACCATCAGGGATTCTTTGCGGGACAAGAACTCTCCCAGCTGACTGACCGGAGGCGAGACCAAGGCGCCTCCGGCTTGGCGCGCAAGTTGAACAGCGGCCCAAAGAGCGGGCAAAGGCCCACTCGACCGGAGCCCAGAGAAAAGCCCTTTGAGCTGCGCCTCTCTTAAGGCATCCACCCATTTTCTTTGTGAAACAGGATCCTCAAGTGAAGCAGGCCCAAAGACACCCGTGGCTAGCCAACCCAAACGGTCGCCAGGCTTTACGCCTTGTGCCTGAGAAGAAAAAATGGCGCCCACTGCGCTGCTCACTAAAAGCAACGGAGCCCCCGGGGAGTGCCCTTCACCTAAGTCAGCGCCAGCCAACATCGGAACCTGCGTCCGGTTCGAAGCGAGCTCCGCTGCCCGTCGAGCTACCGATTTCTGCAAGAACTCGCCTTCATAGGCCTGGCTCTGCATCAAAGGAACCGCAAACGAATCGGCAGCAAGCAAATCGCGCTGCACTCCCAGGATCGTCTGAAGCGCCTCAGCCTGAGGATCACGTGCGGCTGCATCCGAAGAAACTCGTGCAGCCCACGCCACATTCACTTGCCCAGACGCAGCCAGAATCGCAGGACGCCCGCCCTCAGAGACTCCATCCGAGGCAATCAGCCAGGACTTGGGCTGCTGCTGAACCGTGGCTCCCAACGTCTCAGAGAGCAAATTCAAATAAGACCGGCTTTTGTCCGAAGCAACAAACTCATGGGTCCAAACCCTACCTCGAGCAAGCTCGCTCCAACACGTGGCCACCAGAGCCAGATCCAACTCAGAAGGCTCCACAGCCTTCTCACCCCCAGCCCAATGCGAGCGAACCAACTTCCAATGCTCAGGTCCCCAGTCCCATCCGCGCACTTTCGAAAACTCAAGCAGCTGGTTTAAAGGAGCTGTGGACAATGAAAACGGACGATCCGGAGAGAGCGCCTCTTTGACAACCGGAGTGGCCAAGCGCGGAGAATTTAACCTCCGCGCAAATCCCTGCAACGAAGGCTTTGCTCCCGTGCCAGCCCCATCAAACCGGGGCACATCTTCATGATGTCTTTTCTCTTGATGAAACCGATCATTACTCACGAGCTCAAGCTCTGGCAAAAGAGTCCAAGTCTCCGAGATCTCGTTGCACCACACTTCACGGGCAAGCCTAGAGAGGTCAGACTCAGCGAGCTGCGCTCCTTCGAGAAGCAGAAGCTGCCCAGTGGCGGTCGTGGCGCCAGAAAGGTCCGACCCCAGAACCACTCTGAGCGCCTCCAAAGCAGCCAGCGCGCGTGAATCCGTGAGCCCGGTCCTGAGCCTTCGCTCAAGACCCCAAAAACTTCCGGGCCTCACTGGAGAGGCCTCCATGAGATCTTCGAGGCTTCCCTGTTTTCCAGACGCTGAAGGAATCAGATTTCCGGTAAAGAGCCACTGCGTGACCCGATCCTGAAAAATCTCTTGGCAGGCCGGAATCAAATCCTCGCGAGACCGCGGCACATCGATCCAGTAGACATCAATGAGCCTTGCCCAACGAATCTTCTTTCTGAGCTCCGGCAGCTGACCATGGATACGCTTCAGTAAACTCTGCGCATTAGGGTCCGAATACTCGGGCTTGATGGCCACTTCGACTCGCGTAAACATATGGCCGAATCATGCCCCAGCCAGAAAGATAATGCAGAGCGTTATTACGGCCCTTCAAACGAAAAGTTGAATCATCCTCGCAGGCTGGCTAGGATCTAGGACCATGAGCGCAAGTACAACCTCTTCATCAGCCCATCAAAACGGAAGCCCAGTCACAGGAATCATCGACGAAAAGCAAGTCGTCATCGACTTTGGAAAGTACGAAGGCAGGACGGTTCACGAAGTAGCCGAGCTGGATCGTGACTTTTACAACAAGCTTGCTACTGAGAAAGAAAATGGACTGTTTGCAATCCGCAGGCAAAAGGACAAGAGCTTCAGACTCTACATCAACCCGCTCAGTCAGCCCTTTAACGAACCCTCAAATGAACCTTTAAACGACGCGCCAAACGAAATCAGCTAGTCAGAACGCCACTAAAAACCTCAAGCGCGGGGCCTGTCATCCAGACCGGCCCCGTTTTTTTTCCATCCCAACTGAGCCTGAGCTTGCCCCCGGGCAAAATCACTTCAAGAGGAACTCCCGGTGAGCCAGCGCAATTTGCCTGAATCGTTGCCACGGCCGACGCACACGCCCCCGTTCCGCAGGCAAGCGTGATCCCCGCGCCGCGCTCCCAGACCCGCACACGGATCCGGCCGGGTCCCCCGACCTGCAAGACCTGCACGAACTCCACGTTCGTACGCTTTGGAAACCTCGGGTGCTTTTCAATCACGGGGCCGATCTTTTCGAGCTCCAGCTCATCGAGGCTCTCCCCTTGGGGCACAAAGAACACGGCATGGGGGTTACCCATGTTCACTTCCCAGAACTCAAACACACCCAAGGGAGTCTCAAGCTTTTCAGGCCGGTCGGCTAGAACTCTGGGCGGCCCCATGTTGACCCGCACCTCGCGGCCTTCGCCCATTTCTTCGATGAAAACTTCGAGCACTCCGGCACCGGTTTCGATCAGGTACGAAGACCTGCCACGGAGCCCATCGGGCGCATGGTCAAACAAATAGAGCGCCACCGCGCGGATGCCGTTTCCGCACATTTCAGCAGTCGTGCCGTCGGAGTTCCAGATCTCCATCTTTGAATGGGCCTGGGATTGGGCCTGGGATTGGGCCTGGGCCGCCGGGCCCACGACCAGGATCTGGTCGGCTCCGATACCAAAGCGCCGATCGCACCAGGCGCGCGCAATTTGTGGCGAGAGCTTGAGTGGCGGATGGGGCGCAAACTCAGAAACGACAATGAAGTCGTTTCCAAGCCCGTGCATTTTGGTGAAAGGAATGGAGGGCATGAGTAAAACTTTTCAAATCCTTTTCTTAACTGATTCAGATGGCCGAGCCCGACCTTGAATCCGCTTTATCCTTGCGTTTGCGGATATTTGCAACTTTTCTGGCTCGGCTCTCCACCTGCTGCACCACCGCTTCACAGTCCGCGCTAGAATTCTCACCCAGCAGGACTTCATCGCGCCTGTTTTGAGGCAATTCATCCAGCTTCCTTTTGATTCCAGAACATTGACGCATCCCCCGATCCAGAGGTCCGGTAATGTCTCGGTCCCCGCGCACTTCGGTGATCTCATTGATTGATTCCAGAAGATCTTGAAGGCGATCACTGCCACCCGTCGCACAGAAATTCACACTTCGGGAGCAGCTTGCAATCTGACTCAGTTGAGATTTCAAAGAGTCCTGAGCTTTTTCTTCTTCTTTAGCCAAACACTCGGTTCTCAGTACTGAAATTTTATCGATCGCCTCGGTGATCTGAGTTTGCCGGTCCTTGAGCTCATCTGATTCTTTAGCAATCCCCTCAAGAGCGTCTTCAAACGAGGAGCTCTTCACGTCCAAAAGCGGAGGCGACATCTTGCCCCCCACCAAATCCATGAGGTTCTTGGGCATCTTGTACAAGCCCCCCATGCTCGAGTCGTCGTCCTCGCCGGGCTTTCCGTCCTTTTCAAAAGACTCAGCAGAAACCGGATCGACCTTGATGGTGCCTTTGACCCCGAGACCTGCAAGCGCTGCATTGAGCTCGTCGATCTTGGATTTCACCGCCTGGTTCTGAGTCCCGAGAGCCGTGGCCATGCGCTGAGTGAACTGCTCGATACTCTGGTTAGCTTTAAGCACATAATCCGTCTTGAACGACTTGGCCTTGATCACTTCTTGCTTGAGCTTGGTACTGATGTTCTGCAGACCCGTCAGGCAACCATTGATGCCCCGGCAGGTAAAATTGATGATGTTCTCGGGCTTATTTGCTGGAATCGACATGGCAATCTCTGACTGCGGAGTATTTCCCATGAGATTACCGCGAATGGCCTCTTCAATCTGCTTGAGACAGCGCTCTCTGACTTTTGAGTTTCCGCGCTCACAGAGAGTCAAAGAGAGTGGAAAGTTCATTCCGGTAAGCGGCTGGAGCGCTTCGACGTAGGCCTGGTTGTAGTCCTGAAACTGTTTCCTAACCTGAGCGTCGAGAGCATCTTCGTCATCTTTAATTTTTCGTTGGGCTTTTCCGATCTCCGTCGAAGACATGCGTCGCTCACGTTTGACGTCGTTTGCGGCCTTCTTAAAGCAGGCACTGGCGTTTCCAAGAACGAAACTCGAGATCGAAAGCTTTTTTCCATCAAATCCTTGCAGACGTTTTTTAAAGCGCTTTTCAATATCCGCAAAACTCAAAGTGGAGCTCTGACCTGTGGTCGTGTTCAAATCCACAGATTTTTGATTTGGGCTTTCAGCAAACATTTCGTCCAAGAGCTGCTTGAGCCCCTCTCGCCTCCCCGAGGCGCGCGCCCGATTGAGTTCAGAGTTCTCGACCGAATCTTGATTACCGATAAACTGGTTTTGCTCAAAACGACAAAGCACGTAGTCTTTCAGTTTGACCGGAGGCCCATTTTTTTCACACCGGTACGAGGCATCGGTTTTGGCATCAAAGCAGTCTTTAGTGAGCGCAATGGTGCGGTTAGCTACCTGCTCCTCAAGGATATTCTTCTCGGTCTCGATGGAGCGATTTCCACGCTGAACACTGGCCAAAATCTGAGGCATCTCTGCAAGTTTACGCTCGATCGAATCTTTGGCTTGTCGCAACCCACCACGCCCCGATTCACTATCGCCGTTAATGCGACTCAGAACTTCTTTGTCCTGCTCCTTGCGGTCCCTGATCTGCGCATTGAGCTGAGCGATATCGCCCTGCATGCGCGTCAGATTAGTCTGATACTCTGTGGCAAGCGAGGCAATCTGCGCAGCCAACGCAGAAGCCTGCCCAGAAAGACACTGGAGCTGACCGCGAACTCCCTCTACTTTAGCCTTCTGGCATCCAATTCCCTTTTCGAGCTCTTGAAGCTGACTGAGCCTTTTGTCGGCTAGCTGCACGCTAAATGACCCGCCAGAAGAAAACGCTTCACACGAAGCGCTCTTTGAAATGTCTTTCAGATCGCCAGGTGGGGCAGCAAAGCAGCTCGCTGCAAGCCCCAATGCTCCACCATAGGCCTGAGCCTGGCAGCTACCGTACAAAGAGGCGAGCGCTGAAGTCTGCATGGCATTGAACGAGTTCGTTGCGCTCGAGACATTTGCTGAATTTAGGCCTGACCCCAGCGGCCCCGCCCAACCCGGAGTAGCCGCTATCCAAAAAACAGCTAAACTCACTGCCGCAACGCGGAACGTTTTTATGGCAGGATTAAAAATGGGCTGAGAGCGCGCTTTCACACAGAGATCCCCTGTCCAAGAGTATGCCTTAAAAGAGTATGGCTGAAAATGAGACACTACGCCCAAGAAAAGACCTTGGCCTCGTATTTATTGCTCAATGTGGCACGGCACCCGCAAAGACGATTTAGACCATGGAAAACCCAGCCCTGATTTTTCGAAACTTTACCCCTAGCCCAGCGCTCCGCACTGAGCTCTACATCAGACTCTTACGCCTTGAGCGCATCCTAGGTGGCCGGTCACGAGGCGCACCTGTCCGATGCACGGTCACGCTTGAAACCCCGCATCGACACCACCGAACAGGCAGAATCCGCCATATCCGCATTCGCCTCACCCTTCCTAAAGGAGAAGTGGTTATCGCTCGTGAGCCTGCCGCCGACGGGGCACATGAAGATTTACACGTGGCGCTCCGCGACGCGTTTCGTGCGGCGCGCAAACAAATCGAAGCCCGGGCCACCTACCGGCGGCCCCGAGCCCGACGAGTCTCCAGGCGCCCTCAACTCAAGTCCTCTAAGTGATGCAAGTGACGCTCAAACCATTCGTCATGAGCAGTTTGGGCGCCAGGCATCCCGCTCTCAAGGTGAGGTTGGCCCTGAAGCTCGCTTTCTCCGCCCTGAAGCCCACTTGAATGCTCATCGCCGGACATTTCTGCACCTTCTCTGCACTCTTCAGAAAGATCTAAGTCATAGCACTCCAGCGCCATCAGCTCGTCGGCTGCGAGAGGCTCACCTTGGCGTGCCTTGAGCTCGCCCGGAAAAGGCCTATTCTTTTCGTGCAAAACCTGCTCGCCCCGCAGGCTGCCCTCCTCGACCATATCGAGCTGCTGCTCGATTGAACCTGGAGCGCCCGGCTCAGGCTCTGGATCCCCGGGGTGAAGCCTCTGATCAAACCACTCCTTGCGTCGCTTTTTGAGAAAACTCTGCATATGCTGCAGAGTCACTGCAAAAGAGGTGCGTGGGTCGTTTCACATCTCGAGCAAGCCCCAGGATCTCAAGCCCTCGAATCATCATCCAAGTCTGGTCAATTTCCCACCAACGATGGCCATGTCGAGCACAAGCCGGCTGCGCATGATGATTATTGTGCCACCCCTCGCCCGCAGCCAAGATGGCGGCCCACCAACAATTGCTCGAGCGATCCCGCGAATCGTAATTTCTGTACCCAAACCAGTGGCAAGCTGAATTGATGAACCAAGTGGCATGAAGCATCAGAACCACTCGAACAAAGCCACCCCAGAGTACAAAGTGAATCCCCCCAAAAAAATAGAGCACTGGAACCACAAGCAGGGCAATTGGGATATTCCAGTGATTTAAAAACCGGTAGTAGGGCTGCGAGGCAAGATCGGGAACATATTTCATCCACTGCTGGCGATCGTCCTCAAACTCTTTGTGGTAGAACAAATGTCCGATGTGGGCATAAAAAAAACCGCGATTTGAGTCATGCGGGTCTTTTTCTGTGTCTGAAAACCGATGATGGAGGCGATGTTCGGCCACCCAGATGAGAATGGGTCCCTGAGCACTGAGCACCCCGATGGTCGCAAGAATGTACTCCAGCCACTTAGGAACTTTAAAACTCCGATGTGACAGCAAGCGATGGTAGGTCAGAGTGACCCCGGCTGAACACACTGTGAAGTGCAGTGCGAGCGCTAGAAAAAGCCCTGACCATGAAAAATCCCAAAAAATGGCATAAACCGCCACGCAATGGACCAAACTGATCCAAAAGATATTTGAAAGTTGAAGTCTCGGTTTGAGAGGAGAGCCTGACTTTGGGTTGAAACCCACTGCCGATTCAGTTGTCATCTTTACCTTCCCCCGGGTTGCGTGTTGCAATCTTAAAAAAGGCTAGGTGCAACTGTGCAGATTCACCAGAAAAAAGAAGCTTCGCGATCGCCTTTCGTGCGTTTTTCGCAGGGGGCCTCAGCGCCGTTCCGCGCAGTCAAAATCATTGTCACCCACCCTAGCCTGTGGCCCGCCTGCCTCATTCCTTGGCTGATTGCCGGTGCGCTGGCGGTATGGCTCCTTACACAAGCAAACTCACTTGCCACAGGGGCGCTGGCCTGGTTGGGCTCTTGGCTCACCTGCGTCACTGGGCTCTCAGTGGCGCCGTGGTTTGCACAGTCGGCGGACTGGATCTTTTCAACCG